>JAUSJW010000005.1 GCA_030647105.1 Nanobdellota archaeon
GGTTTCCTCTTCGCTGTCACATGCCGCCCGAAAGAAAGTCGCGCCTGGAAGGCAAACGCGGGCAAAGGTTTCAAATTGCTCGTGGAGAGGCAGGCCATCCAATGCTGCCACAATCGTGTCAATTCCCTGCCGTTCAATAGATCTTAGAGGCATAAACAACAAGAATGTTTTTTGTTATTTAAACCCTGCCGATAGGTTTATAAGAACCTGAGCGCTTATTCCGTCAATGGAAAAAACGTATGATATCATCATTATCGGAGGCGGCGTCTCAGGCTTTGCCGCTGCGATGTACGCGGGCAGGTTCGAGCTGAAAACCCTGGTGATTGGAGACGCCCTCGGCGGTGTCATCATCACAACCAACGAGGTCGCGAACTATCCAGGCTTCAAGATGATTTCAGGCATCGAGCTCGCGGACAAGATTCGCGAGCATGCGATGGAATATGGAGTCGAGGTGGACACCGCGTTCGCGACCAAAGCCGAGAAGGTCAAGGAAGGGTTCAAAATTTCCACTTCTGAGAAATCGTACCTTGGAAAGACGGTGATTATCGCGACCGGAACCAAGTGGAGAAAGCTCAACGTGCCCGGAGAGGAAGCGTACGCGAACAAGGGTGTGCATTACTGCGCGCTCTGCGACGGCGCATTCTACAAAGATAAGAATGTCGCGCTCATCGGCGGCTCGGATTCCGCCGCCAAGGACGCGCTCGTGCTCACGCAATACGCGAAGAAAGTCTTCATGGTTTACCGTGGAAAATCAATCCGCCCTGAGCCCATCAACAAGCGAAGGGTCGAGCAGAACAAGAAAATTGAGATTATCACTGAGACGAACGTGAAGGAAATCAAAGGAGAGAAGTTCGTGAATAGGGTAGTCCTCGACAAACCCTACAAAGACTCGAAGGAGCTCCCGGTGGACGCGGTCTTCATCGCCATCGGCCATGAGCCTTTGAACGAGCTAGCGAAACAACTCGGCGTCGCCTTGGACGGAAAAGGAGAGATTGTCATCGACCGCCACGGCTTCACGAACGTGGAAGGCGTCTACGCCGCGGGAGACATCGTCGATACAGAATTCAAGCAGGCTATCACCGGCGTCGCTGAGGGCGTGACAGCCGCCTTTAACGCGTACAATCATCTCCAGAAGAAGGCCTGATGGACATCTACGAACCCAGAGAGGATTCCTTTCTTCTTGAAAAGTGGGTGAAAAAGCTCGCGAGGGGCAGATGCCTTGACGTCGGAACCGGCTCAGGCATCCAGGCCCAGGCGGCTTTGAAGAAAGCCCGCGAGGTCATGGGCGTGGACATCAACCCTGCAGCAGTCGCGCAGTGCAGGAAGAGCATCCCCAAGGCCAAGTTCTACGTTTCAGACCTGTTCTCCTACTTCGATGAACAAAAGGACAAGCGCAAATTTGATACTATCATCTTCAACGCCCCTTACCTCCCAGCGGAAGGAGAAAAGGACGCGGCGCTCGACGGCGGAAAAGAAGGGCACGAAATCATTGCCCGGTTTCTCAGGGAGTCCAAACACTATTTGAGCAAGGGGGGCCAGATCCTCCTGATATTCTCTTCCCTGACAAAAAAAGAAGAAGTGGATAAACAAATCAAGAAGAACAAGATGAAGAGCGAAGAGCTCGAGAAGATACATGTCTTCTTCGAGGACATCTTCTGCTACAGAGTCACATGGAACTAAAACCATTCGCGAAGGGGAAGCGTGGGATTGTGCATCTCGCGAGGTACAAAGGGGAGACCATTGTTGTCAAGGCGAAGAACCCCAGGTCTGATGTGGACCGGCTCTTTAATGAGGCGGAGATGCTCAAGAAGCTCAACCTCCATGGCATCGGTCCCGCCTTCAAGTTCTTCAAAGACGGGAAGGTCGGAATGGAATACATCAAGGGAAAGACGTTCGAAGAGTGGATGCTAAAACAAAGGAAAGCGCCCATTCTCAAGTCCCTAACTATTCTCCTCGAGCAGATGTACCTCTTCGATACTCTCGGCATCGTCAAAGAAGAGATGCATCATCCGACGAAGCATGTCATCATGAGGGGCAGTCATCCGGTGCTCATCGACTTCGAGCGCTGCAGATACTCCGAAAAGCCCCATAATGTCCCGCAGTTCCTGCAGTACCTCTCAAACGGCAGGCTGGCGCCGCTCTACGCGTCAAAAAAAATTACGTTTCCGAGAGAAACCTGCATCGCGCTCGCGAAAGAGTACCTGGAGAAAAGAGACCTAAAAAGAATTCTAAAGAAACTCAAATTAAGTTGACGGTAGGGGTTGAGAAGGCTTCTTGAAGTAAGCTAAGAAGAGAGCGATAAGCGCGAGATGCCTCGCCACGACAAAGAATCCAGACCAGGCAAGCGCGCCATCCTGTTTCTCGAAAAGAAAAATCAGGGTAGCAAAAAGCACGAAAAGATTTGAAATCTCCATCGCGTACCACTCCTTCTTGTTCGCGCCAAGCAAGGCAAAGAAGGGCAATAACCATAAAACGAATTGCGGCGAGAACACTTTATTGAGCAGGAGGAAGAGCAGCGTCGAGAGGAAGCTCGTTTCTATGATATCTTCCTTCCGTCTCTTCCAGCACAGGAAAAGATAGAGGCAAACAAAGAGAACGCCTGTCGCAATGTTGATAAACGTGGTGCTTAAGCCAAACCAGGAGGAAAGCACCGCCCAAATCGAATCGGGGTTCGGCTCCCGCATACCATGGAAAAAGTAGATGTAGCTCCAGTAGGGAAAATTGGCGAGCATGTAGGGAAGATTGACAATCAGGAACGTGCCTCCGAATACGAGCCCCAGTTTAATCCATTCCTTGAAAGGCTTCTTGAGGAGAACCGGAAGCAAAAAGAGTGCCGGGTACATCTTTGTCGCGAATCCCAAGGAGAGAAAGACCGTCGCGAGAACAGCGCGGTTTTCCTCGTAAAAATAGAGGGCGAGAATGGAGAACGTGACCGCAATCAAATCCCAGTTGAAGTAGCTGAACCACAGCATGCTCGGCGCGAGAGCCCAGAAGA
Source organism: Nanobdellota archaeon (assembly GCA_030647105.1). GTDB lineage: Archaea > Nanobdellota > Nanobdellia > Woesearchaeales > WJIZ01 > JAGVXW01. Next base: position 2,996 of record JAUSJW010000005.1, read on the forward strand.
CAAAGAGCCGCTGTTTTGGCGTGCCTCGTTTCTCGGAAAGCTTCCAAAGATAGTGCGTTGAAACCAAAGCAAGCCCAAGATACAGCAGGTAATGGAGCAAAAAGTACGCGCCCTGACCCAAACGCGAGAAGAGATGCATCGTCATGCCGATAATCACCGGATACTCTACCGGTTTGTCGACATAAGGCATTCCCACAGCGCTCGCCTTCGTCCACCACGGCATCACGTCGTTGTAGCCAACAGTCCAGGGAATCACCCCGTTGAAAGCGAGCAATTTGATGAGAAAGCAGAGCGTGACCGCGAAGAAGACCGTAGAAAAGAGAAGGGTGCGCTGATTCATGACGAACTCGTTTTCCATAAGTATAAAAAGTTAGTGTTCCCCAAGTTTTCCATGAACTTTGACGAGAACGTCTGGGCGCTGTGCAGGAAAGTTCCGAAAGGCAAAGTGACGACGTACAAGGCTATCGCCGAAGCGCTCGGCACAAAAGCGTATCGCCGTATCGGACAGGCCTTGAAGAGGAATCCCGACGCTCCAAGAACGCCCTGCCACCGCGTCGTCGCCTCCGACGGCGGTGCTCTTGGCGCCACGATCGCGCGGGCGCTGATCGCGAACTCGACTTCGAAGCTCACACTCGGTCACGTTCGTGGGCTGGGCGTCGATCCGCGCGTCGCGGACGACGGACGGTTGCGCGCGTATGTCCCGTCAGTGTTCAGCGCCGAGCAAGCCGCGTGGCTGACCCGCGCGGTGGTGCATGCGGAGCGCTGCCCCGACCCGGTGCGAAGCCTGCTGCAATTGCTCGTCGCCCGCGTCGCGCTCCGGTGCACGCCGATGTCGATTC
>JAUSJW010000011.1 GCA_030647105.1 Nanobdellota archaeon
TTCAGGACCATCGTCTTGTGGATTTCCGCGATTTTGATGGCCGCGAGCATGCCCTTGTCGTAGACTGGGGCGCCCATGGCGATGAGCTGCAGCAAGTCATATTTCGCGTCGTAGCAGTTTTGCCACAATTCAGAGAGAATAATCACTTCGGGGACAAGATTGGGGTCGATTTCCTTCGCCATCTTGTCCATGATGTCCTGGAGTTTTGTTCTCAGCTCATATTTGCTCATCTTGGTGCTGTCAGTATCGTCGATGAGCACCATGACTGAAACGAGGTCTTTGTTGACCTGCTCGCCTTCCCTCGGCTTGGGGGGCGGAAGAAGCGTGATACCAATAATATACTCGTCGAACTTCTTAACTGCCTCAGCCTTGAACTTCTCGAGCTGAGCCTTGAGCTTTTTGAGCTTCTCCTGCGCTTCCTGTGGCAGCTCAGGCATACCCGGCGCCTTTGGCATGGGCAGATTCGTGAGTTCCGCGTCGACCTTCTCTTTCGCGGACGCTTCTTTAGAAGCCTTCTTTTTCGCCATGGCGCTTTGTCTTGGTGGAGCGTATTTAAAGGTTGCGCTCAAGAAAAGTTGGTGGATTATCCTAAAAGGGGACTGCGTGCGACGGGCTTCTACGAAGCCCTACTTGGCGCATAGCGCCTCGCCGCACGCAAAACTAAACCTTATTCGCATCAATCTTAGATTAGAAATTCGTATCAATCTTAGATTAGAAAAATAGGAGCTCCTGCTCCCCCTAAACCACCTTCCCACCTTTTTCTCTTTCCCTTTTTCACTATTTAAAACTTTGGTCACTTTAGGAGGACAAAAGTATACAGGAGTGGAAGAGAGTAATGTTTTTATAGTCCGCCTCTTGTAATCGCGCTATGTCACGGATTCCGTTGCTCCTCGCTTTCCTTTTTGTGGTCCCCTTTGTCTCCGCTGAGCTCACAGGATTGCTCGGGTTGGGCGACAGGCAGGAATACACTACCCTCTCCCATAATCTTTCTCTCGCTTTCGTGCGATACGACCCGGAGACGCAGCATGCGATGTTTTTGCTAAATGATGAGCTGGTTGACCTTCTTCCACTGCAACGCAAGAACATTTCAGGCCTCGGCCTTACCTATCTCGGAAACAAAGACGCTTCTTACCACGACCTCCTCGTCAGCTTCCGCATTGACGGCTTCGTGCCTCTCGTATGCAAGGAGGAATGCACCGAGAATTGGGCTGTTTCACTGGTACGGAAATTCGACTCGGAATTCCGGGTGTGCAAGGACAACTGCGACGCGGGATGCGAGCTTTATACTGCCTCTTCTTGCGCGAGCGATCAGCTCATACGGAAGAATTCGTGCGCTGTCGAGGTCGCCGCTACCCCCTCTTGCTCAGGATTTTGCGGCTCCTGCGCTGACTGCGGGACCGCGGCGTGCGGCGCGAGCTTTTGTTCCTTCTGCCCCCCCACTTGGTTTTGCGCCTCAAACAAGGAATGCGGAGAGAACGAGCTATGCGTCGGCGGAGTGTGCTCCGCCGCGCTCTATCGAGAGGGGGACGAGGTGTGCGCGCGCTCTGAACCGTGTACTTCTCCGGATTGTAGCTGCGGAAAGCGCAACATCACTAGCGTTAGGGATGACTACCCTCTTATTCTTATCCATGGTTTCGCGAGCTCTCCCGCAAAGCTCAAAAGGCTCCAGCGGGAACTGGCGTTCGATCTTGGATACGCGAACGGCGGCACGCTGGATTCTTCGACACAGGAATGCTCATCGCTCACGAATCACACGGTTTATGTCGCTACGTACTATCAGGCCGAGCAGCGCGTCAAGGGGGCGGAACGGCTCGCGCTCATCCTCCGGAGATTTCTCCCCGAGCAAAGTTCGGTGACAGTGAAGCCCGAGCGTACCTTTGTCAACTATCTGGGCCAAGTCGTCGCGCGCGCAAAGGCCTGCGCAGGAACTGATAAAGTCAACATCGTGGCGCATAGTATGGGTGGGGCAGTCGCGATGGAGTACCTGATGGAGGATGACCACAGCAGAGTCATCCACAAATTTATTCTGCTCGGCTCTCCTTTGAAGGGGGGTATTTACGGCGACCAGAGCTATCAGTTGTTCAAGGGCATCAAAGCGCAGCTCGGCAGCCGGCAGGATTTGCTCAAGGACTGCTCCGTAGTCGGGGTGCCCTCGCTCATGCTCACGCTTATCGACGGCCGCGATATTATCGGGGATTGCCAGGAGCTGCAGCGGGCGGGAACGGTCGCGGCGTTCGGCTCTGACGAGACTCCGGGCATTGTCGAGTATTACACCATTTCGGGAAAAGTTGATGGGCGCGGGGACGGCATCGTTTCTACCAATAGTTCGATTCTCGCCGGCGCCGTGCGGAACAGCGTTGTGCCCTGCGGCCATCTCGATCTCAAGGATCCGGTGCGCTGCGACGCCGCTTATCTAGAGATTGTCAAGGATTTGGGCTATAGCGAGGATGACCTCAAGAAGAAGGTGTTCTCCGATCGCGTGAGAGAGACGCTCCAGTCTACCTGGGACGGCGTGCTGATTTTGTTTGAGTGAGCGCTATACTATCGGAAGCAAATAACTGATTGAAATTTTTGCTTCCTCCGTATATAGTGCAGAGCAGCGTCACTCAATTATTTATGCTCTACACTCTACTTTCGTTTTCTTTCAAAAGTCGGATACGCTTCCGGAAAAAGGTCCAGCTTGAAGTCCTTGGAGAGGATGCAGAACTCCTGGTTTCGGATAATCTCCGGGAATCGTTTCTTAAGGCCGAGCAAGGTGTCCTGGAACGCGTCATAATCCCCCAGTTCGAAATCCAGCTCGAAGTCCCACGTTCCTAACACTCTTTGCGGCCAGATAGCGCCGGGCAAGGCCGAAGAATATTGGATAAACTGATCGAGCCGCTCCTTGGTGATGTTCTCGAGGTAAATGATTGCCTTGCAGAAAATCCT
>JAUSJW010000013.1 GCA_030647105.1 Nanobdellota archaeon
CATAGAGTCGAAAAAAATCATGCCTATATAACGGGAACTCCACTGGAAGCTCCTCAAAAAGATGTGCTCTATCGCGCGCTTTACGAATATCTTAGGCGAGACATTCCAAGCGGAGCACCAACATCTATCCCACCAGTGCCCGTTGTTTCTGAGATGGCGGAATATACAGTACGTTCTGCGGATGGTCTTGAAACCCCAAGCACTACAGGAGCCGTATTACGGCTTCTGGGGGGAACCCGTTTCTTTCCCTTTGAAGGATACGCGCGCCCCGGAGACCAACTTAACGAAACAAGTATCGCGCCTCTTCAGCAAGCGCTCAGAAGCGTTGACCAGGTCGTTATGAATCCGATCTCCTTTGAGGCGTGCGCCGTTGTCAAGACAGTTCCAGGTGGAAAAGTGGTGTTGCCCATCGAATTTGGTATCCTGCGCTTGATACACTATCAGAAAATTTTCGCAGGCGTCTCCCGCAACCTTTAAATACCCAGCAATCCAGATTCTCTAAAAAGAGGTGCATCATGGCTCTAATCACTGTTCAGGAAATCACGCTCGCGATTATCGTCGGCACGCTGTTCGCGATTGTCTACGCATTAAGGGTTCTCGTTTCTATGGAGCGCAGGATGGCGAGAATCGAGATGCACATCGAGCGCGTCGTCGAGAAGGTCATCAAGGAAGAGCTCAAAATTGAGTCTCAGATGAAGCGCAAGAAGTAACCTTTCACGTTTTTACTTCTTTAGTTGGGTATCCTGCAAAAAGCATAGCGCCCTAAGTATCTCATTCTGCGGAATCCTTAGAAAATAACACTCTCTGCAAGAATTTCAATAAAGGCTTACTTGTCCTGAATCTCTTCAGCAGGGTTATTATCCACGATGCCCAGCACAGCCTTTGTTTCTGTTCCGACGCTGATGTTGTCCATGGTTTGCACCCCCTTTTAGTGATGAGAAGAGAGCTGGTCAGCCCTTTATAACTAAGCCATATATTGTTCATATTAATCATATTAGGCATATTTTTTTTAGAATAAGGTCTTTTTCAAAAAGCATATAAACGCTATGTAACCTTATTCCAGCTATGACACGAAAAGTCATCAAGCACGGCCCCTCTACGCTCATTACCTCGCTTCCTTCAAGCTGGGTCAAGCGCCTGGGCATCAGGAAAGGCGATGACCTCTATTGCAGGGAAGAGGGCAATCAAATTGTGCTCTCGCCGATGAGCACCGAGCACGCGCAGGAAATAACGATAGACGTCCGCAATCTCGATCCCTATCTCGTTGACCGCTTCCTCGCCCGCTCCTACCAAAAAGGATATGACATGATTACGCTCACCCATGAGAATCTCGCGGTTCTTGACATTATCCACAAGAAAATTCGGGAGTTGATTGGCTTCGAGGTGATGGAGCAGACTGACAAGATTTGTGTCATTCAGTCCATCGCCGACAAAATCAATCTGGACTTCGACGCGTCGCTCCGAAAGGTCTTCCTCATGATTAAGTCCATGCTCGAGGAGCTCTCGCGGGCCTACGCGGCGAAGGATTCGGAGAAGCTGGCCAATCTCTATCTCCATGACTTGGAAGTCAATCGCCTCGCCTATTACTGCCTGCGCTGCCTCAACAAGGAGCAGTTGAAAGAGTCTGTACCAAGATACGAGAAGCGCCTGCTCTACTATCTCTGCGAAACGCTGGAAGATTTAGGCGACCGCGCGAAGGCCATCGCCAAATCTCTTTCCGCGTCAAAAGCGGTGAACAAGAAGATGGAAACGCTTCTCGGACTGCTGCAGGAGCAGTATGCCTCAGCCTACAATTATTTCTACAAGCCCGGCGTCGAGGCGGCGAACGCTTCCCTGCGCCAGTCCAGAGCCATAAAGAGCTACGTCAACGAGATGCTCTCAACAAAACTAGATTCCACTGAGCTGTCCGCGCTCCTCCTCGCCGGGCAAGCGGAGCACATCATCTCCCACATCGTGACGATGCGGCTGGATTATATTCAGGAAGCGCGCTGAAGGATAGAAGGCCTAACATGTCCTGCTAGAATAGCGTCGAACGTTTCTGTAGGTGTTTTGTACCAACTTTCAACTCCCGGAATAATATGTCGCCCTTCGGGCATCATCTCTAGAGGATTAGGATGCACCACATAAACCCGGATAGTCATCCCACTATCTCTCATAAGCCGCAAAGCCGCATCTTCGAAGAAATGGTCTCCCAAACCATCTTCCTCCCTGTCAAGAGCAAGCACCTGTTCAGGATTCTGCCCATAGAGTGCCTCATTTTCCCGTTGCATTTGTCTCCAATCAGCAATCTTTGTAGCTGGCGGATACTCTCGATTAAATCCGAGGAGGGGCGTTTTTTTACAAAGATGGGTTGTTCGTTTGACAAGAATAAGGTCCTCCGCGCCACCGGAAGTCTCGCTTTCCCACAACATGTTCATGATTCGCAGGGTATGACCATCTGAAATATAAGGCGGGAGGTTGGGGAACCACGGATCGTCATTGCCGACAATGCCCGAAAGGTCAAGGCACTGGTGTCGGGGAGCAAGGCCCATGAGCAAAATTCTATTTTTTTTAAGCGCCCCTTGGATGTAAGCAGGACCGAGATGCATGAGCTCCCGAGGATCAATATAAGTGGACACCTTTTTTCCGCTTCTTTCGCCTTCGCCCATGAGGGTCTGCAATCGCGTCAAATTTGTTTCGATTGCTTTTGCCATCTTAAGCGCATACGTTTTTCTTACTTCCGCTATGGCGCCCCGATACAACTGATAGTCGATTTTGTCCAGTTCTCCCGTGATACCGGCTCCAGAAGTAATGACCACTTGATACTTATCAGATTTCTGAAGATTAACCAGATACTGGAGGATTTCTCTGACTTTTAGATCAACGCCGCCCGTGGCGCGTTCAAAATCAGTAGTGCTTCCCCCATATTTTACCACGAGAATCGGTTTGTTGACAATGACCCGCTCAAATAAGAGGTTATCAAGGAACGTCTTCCATTGTTCCGGAGAGCTGTCTATGGCAAAGGCTCGGTCAACAAGCTTTCCAAGCCCACACATGTCCGCGGTAACTGCATCAGTCGTCAAAACAACTGGGATTTGGGGGTCAAGGGCTGCTTTGCCATAAACGGTCTTTCGCGCGGTAGAGACCCTTCCTTCATTGTCACTAAATAGATACCCGCAAAGGATAGCTGCCGTGAGTTTGTAGTTGGCGATGCCGCGCGAATCAGTCTCCTGTAACCAAGTAATAGCCTCCGCAGAGGTGGGGAACGGATGAGGAATATGACCCGCACTTTTTACTTTAGCCTCTAATCCACTTAGGGCAGATTCATCCCTATTAACAATGACAAGATGATGCGCCCTTACCACGTGTCACCCCCTGCTTGTAGCGTCATATGGCTCAAAAGAACGCTTTTCCCTTTAAAAAGGAAGCGTTTTTCTCCCCGAAAATCCTCCGGAAAACGAAGGCGCAAGCTTTTATAGCCCCGCCTCCAAACTCAAGCCATGAGCCTCAAGAGCAAGGGCACGAACGCGGAGCGGGAATTAATCCATAAATTTTGCACCACTGGCAGCTGGTACGCCTGCCGTGTCGCGGGCTCGGGGAGCATGAAATACCCTTCTCCAGACATCATCGCAGGAAACTTGCTTAGAAAGCTCGCGATTGAGTGCAAGCGCACTTCAGAGGACAGCAAGTACTTGCCCAAAGAGGACGTCGCCCAACTAAAGGAATTCTGCCGCTTGTTTGGAGCCGAGCCCTGGCTCGCAATCCGCTTCGACAGCTCGCCCTGGTACTTCCTCACGTTAGAAGACCTCAAGGACACCGGTGCTTGCTACGCGATTACCCAGGAAACCGTAAAAACCAAAGGAATCTTGTTTGAAGAAGTGATTAAGTAATTCAAATCTCAACTCTTGAAGCGATTACGCAGGAACGTATCCATATGAATGACTAATCGTAAAAAGAATTCCAAAGGATACGTGTTAATCGCAGAACCTATATCTTGACCTTCATCAAATCAAACGCGCATTCCGTGTTCTCGAAATAATTCCTAGCGTCATCATTCAGTTCAAGCGTAGACTTATACCGAGCGCTAAAATGCGTAAGAATCAGCCGCTTCACGTTCGACTTTGAAGCGACCAAAGCGGCCTGCTTCGAGGTCATGTGGTTGTACCCCTCAGCTTTCTCTTCCATCGCGTCGCTGTACGTTGACTCCGAAATCAACAAGTCAGCGTCACGCGCAACTTCGTAGCACGCGTCGCACAGCAGCGTGTCAGAGATTATCGCAATTTTCTTGCCCTTCTGCACGTGCGAAACATCGTCAGGTTCTACCTTCTTGCCCTTCACGTCCACGCTCTCTCCGCGCTGCAATCTTCCGAGCACAGGCCCTTCCTTGAGCCCGAGCTTCCTTACCTGTGCCATATCAATCCGCCTCTTGTCTTTCTCAAGGAAGGTATAAGCATAGCACGGAATCCCATGGTCAAGTAACGTAGCCTCGAGTTTGAACTCCTCGTTCTCGAAGAATACTCCTTCAGAAATCTCGGTGATTTTCATGTCAATCAATCGGTCCATCAGGAAGGCCTCGTACATATGCTTCATGCGCTTCTCCGTTCCCTTAGGGCCGTAAATCTCGAGCGTCCTGCCATACTCAGACGCCCCGAGACTCTGTATCAATCCCGGCAGTCCGAGTGTGTGGTCCGAATGCCAGTGCGTAATCAAAATCTTCGAAATCTTCGTCAGCGCGAGGCCGGCGTGCTTGAACTGCCGCTGTGTCCCCTCCCCACAATCCACAAGAATCCCGTGAGTGTCGTAACTGAGAAAAAGGCTGCTCTGGTTGCGCTCCTTTGTCGGCACCATGCTGCTCGTTCCCAAAAACGTGAGTTCAATCATAACCAGCAAGAAACGCGGACGCTATTTAAATCTTTCAGGGCGCGCAGGCGGACAAACCTTTTTATACCCTCCTCGGTTCTGGAAGGGAATGATTCAGGTTCAATTCCTCAAGGAGCGCATCCTCACCGAGAACTCGAACGACGCGCGAGAACTCTTCAATCAAAGTAGGTTTGGCACGCTCACAAAGGACGGCAAGGTGCAGCTCACCTTCCTTGAATCCCTCTACCTGTTAGACAAGGAGAAGGTCCAGGTGCTCGATGGCAAAAATAAGCCCCTCTCCTTCGACACCCTCTTTAAGAAAGCGCAGAAGACCGAGCACAACGCCTGGGTGCGCTACTGCGTCTTCAAGGACTTGAGAGACCGCGGCTACATCGTCAAGACTGCACTGAAATTTGGCGCAGATTTTCGCGTATATGACCGCGGGGTTAAGCCCGGAGAAGATCATGCTAAGTGGGTTGTTTTTCCAGTCAATGAAACTTCATCATTGACCTGGTATGAATTCTCAGCAAAGAACAGAGTAGCTCATTCCACAAAGAAGCGCCTCCTCATGGGCATTGTAGACGAGGAAGGAGAAACGACGTATTATGAAGTGAAATGGATGCGGCCTTAGAACGCCATGAAAGTCTCCTTGTACGGCTTCCCGACGATGAAATAATCGTAGTTAATGACCGTATCGGAAAACTTCTCGAGAATCTCTTTCAAAATGGAATGGAATTCCGCATCTGACTTCGCGAACACCTCGAATTCAAAGTCCCCGCCGCCAATCGTCTGGTTCACCTGGATAATTTGCGGGTGATGGTGGCAATACGAGAACAGCTCCTTGTTGTGCGAGAAGCTCTTCAGCTTCAAATCAATCTTGTAATAGCTGTACCCCAACAGCTTCCAGTTCAGGAGCGGGCGATAGCCCTGTATCACGCCGTTTTTCTCCATCGCCGAAATCCGTCTGGAAACATGCTGCGCTCCAAGCTTCACCTTCTGCGCAATCCTGACAATCGGCTGCCGAACATTCTTCGCGAGCTCCTGCAGAATCTTAACATCGGATTCTTCGCACTCAACTTTCTCGTGCCCGCCCATAACGCGAATCGCCGGAACCTCATTTGTCGGTTCAGGCGACAACAAACTCCGGGTAAAATGATGCACTGGAGAGTACACGGCCGCGTTATACTCGTCGATAAACGCCCGCTTCTGCATGATGCGGTCAAAGACCGCATAGAACGCATCGACGCTCTGCACGGCGATAATCAGGCCGGCGTCCCAGCGCATGTCGATGCTGTTGACAATCGTCGTCTCGGGAATAGAAGCAAGAAAATGGTAGAACTCCTCGCGCTTCTCAGGCGTATTCACTTGTGAAAACTTGATATACAGACGATAGGTCGAATAGCCGAGCCTGCTCGAATCGATGATGGCGGTATATGCTTGCACAATTTTCTGCTCCTCGAACTTGTTGAGCATATATCGAATGAGCTGCTTAGAAGTCCCCAGCTTTTTTGCTAACCCTTGGAGCGGCAGCCGAGCGTTCTTCTCCAGCTCATAGAGGAGCCTCCAGTCCTTCTTGTCCAGCTTCACTTTACGTTTTTCCATCTTTTCACTAATAATAGCTTTGTCTATATAATATTTTACTTTTTAAACATAATAATGGTATTATAACGTAAAGTAAAAGAATAGTATCAACTAATTTTATATTATAATACCACTTCTTGATGGTTACAAATAATCGAAACCCATGACAAAAAGCCCAGATATTGGAGGGAGCATCCTAACGGATAAGACTGAAGGCAAGACCCTCTTCAAGCCCGTCCGGATGCGCGAACTCGGAATCTTAAGGCCGTATCATACGGTTATCCAGGGCTGGGACATCCCGAAGAAAGACTACCTCAAAGCTCACAAAGAAGGCGGACTCGTAAAGCTCGCGATTGAACTTTCAAACGTCTGCAATCTCTCCTGCTCGGGGTGTTTCACCAAGCGCACCGATGAATCGTGGACAGAGCGTGGAAAGCAGCGCCTTCCGAATGAACTCTCCTATGATGAGCAAGTGGCGCTCTTGCGCGAAGCGGCCTCATTGGGAACGAGCACCGTGGATATTGTCGGCGCTGGAGAGCCAATGCTCGACAAGCACTTCACCGACATCGTTGATGTCATTAACGGATTGGGAATGCATGCGGTCGTCTTCACCCATGGAGCACAGCCGGCGCTTCGCGACGTGGAAAAGTGGAGGGACCGCGACATCTCTTTTTTCCTCAAGCTCTGGAGTTTAGATCCAAAGAAGCAGGCGGGATATGTGGCTGGCTCTCTTGAGAATTACACCCATATGCGCAACGACGCCCTGCGCGAGTTAGTCTATGCTGGATTCACCAATGGGCCGATGAAGCGCGTAGACGGGATGAACAGTATCGTCACGCGCCTCGGCGCTGACATCCTTGTTATGAGGAGCAATTACGAGGAGATTCCGCAGCTTTTCAGCCTGTGCAGGATGAAGGGGGTCATGCCTCTCGTCAAGACTTACATTCCTGAAGGCCCCACACGCTTCAGCCAGACGCAGGCCGCCGCTGCCTATACTACAGAACACGTTGCGGCGCTCAGGCAGGATGAGGTCAGCCCCGCCGACTTCGCCAGATTGCGCTCAACCCTCCGGGAGTTGGATTACACGCTGTTCGGAGAAATTCCATTAGACACGCTCTACCCAGGAGCGACCAAATGCACCCAGAGCATGGCCTCGCTCTACGTCACGATTCAGGGTGATATCCGCGGCTGTGTGGGCACGCATCTCTCGTATGGTCGATACCAGCCAGGCATGCTCGCGCAAGCTATTAAGGACCGCAAAGAGCGCGTCGGCTTCGGCTGCATCCCAAGACTAGAGGATGCAAAAGAACGAGGCCTTGAGCTTCCTGAATCACTGAAACAAGTCTACGACCAATAGGGCAACAACCTATATAAAACCCCATCCGTTTATCCGTTGCATGGACTCGCGCGAGAAAATCAGAGCATTCCTCGAGCTGAAAGGCCCTTCTCTGCCTTACGCCGTCTCAAAGGAGATGGGCCTGAGCGTCACGTTCGCCTCCGCCTATCTCGCCGAGATGTCAGACCGCGGCATGGTTAGAATCTCGAACATCAAGGTCGGCGGCGGTTCGCCCGTCTATTATCTCCCCGGCCAGGAAGCCCAGCTCCAAAGTTACGCGAACAATCTCGGAGAAAAACAAAAGAGAGTCTACGACCTGCTGAAAGAAAAGCAAGTCCTCCAAGACAGAGCGCTCGAGCCCGTCATGCGCGCCGCCATCCGCGACATCAAGGACTTCGCCGTCAAGTGCGAAGCAAAAAACGGAGAAGCCATCGAAATCTTCTGGAAATGGTATCTGCTCCAGGACGAGGAAGCGAAGAAGCTCACCGCCCAATTATTAGGCGTTGAGGAAAAGAAGCAGCCAAGCGCAGCGCAACCAAAAGTTGAGCGACCGACTGAAACTCCCAGGGAAAAAGTTTCAAGACCCACACAACCGCAGCAGAAAACACTGCAAACCCAAGAAGCGAGAGTTCAGCGGCCAAGTAATCCCCCTTCCATTCAAGCTCAAATTCAAAAGGAAATTGTCATCGAGAAGCCCCAAGAAAAAACTGAAAAACACAAAGCCTCCGAACTCTACAGGGAAGTCCTCCAATTCTTCCAGAACAAAGGCATCACCGTCATAGAAGAGAACGTATTGAGAAAAACCGAGATGGACTTCATCGTCCGCATCCCGAGCCCTGCGGGAGACTTGAGGTATTTCGTAAAAGCCAAGGGCAAGAAATCAATCAGCGACGGCGATTTAAGCTCCTTGTTCTTCCAGGCGCAATCAAAACGCCTCCCCGCCCTCTTCCTCTCTAAAGGAGACCTCACAAAGAAAGCCAAGGAAATGTTAGACAAGGAATTCCACGGCATGAAGGTGGTGCATCTGTAATGGGCGTTAACATCACAGATTTGCTCGTAAGAAAAGAACTCCAATTAGATTCTTTAGCGGGAAAAGTCATCGCGGCAGACGCGCATCTCTTCCTCTACCAGTTTATCACCACCATCCGCCAGCCAGACGGCACCCCGCTGATGGATTCAAAGGGCAACATCACCTCGCATCTCTCAGGCCTCTTCTCAAGAAGCGCGAGGCTCATGGAAAAAGGTGTCAAGCTGGTCTATGTTTTCGACGGCAAGGCACCGGAACTCAAGGCGGAAGAAAGAGAGCGAAGAAAGCAGCTCAAGCAGGACGCGAAAATAAAATATGAGGAAGCAGTAGAGAGCCACGACCTCACAGCCATGAAGAAGTTCGCGGGCAGAACCGCCCATCTAACAAGAGAAATGATTGAAGAATCCAAAGCGCTCATTAGGGCCCTCGGCCTTCCAGTTATAGAAGCTCCGTCAGAAGGCGAGGCCCAGGCAGCTCAACTGGTGAAGGAAGGCTTAGCCTACGCCGTCGCGAGCCAGGACGCGGATTCACTGATGTTTGGCACCCCGCGGCTCATCAGAAACATCTCCATCGCAGGAAAGAGAAAGAAAGCGAACAAAGTCGCTTATGAGACCGTAGAGCCAGAATTAGTAGACCTGCAGGAAACCCTCTCATCGCTTGGAATTTCGCAGTCCCAACTCATCGTCTTGGGAATGCTCGTCGGCACCGACTTCAACCAGGGTGGCATCAAGGGCATCGGCCCCAAGAACGCCCTGAAGCTCGTAAAAAAGCACGGCGACAACTTCGACGCTCTTTTCAAGGAAGCCAACTGGCAATTTCCAAGGGGCTGGCAGGAAATTTACGCGGTTTTCAGCGAGATGCCCGTCAAGAAAGACATCCAGCTTTCCTGGGCGCCTCCGAATATCGAGCAAGTAAAGCGCTTGCTCGTAGACAACCACGAGTTCTCAGAAGAGCGCGTTCTTTCTACCTTGCAAAAGCTCGCTGAGCAAAAAGGCAAAGCTGCGCAAAAAGGTCTCGGAGACTTTTTTCACTGAGGCCCGGCCTTAACCAAGTGCTCAGGCGCGTCCTTGAACCGCTTGAAGTTCTGCTTGAACATCCCCGCCAGTTCATGCGCTTTCTTGAGATACGCTTCCTTGTTAGGCCAGGTTTCAGAAGGGTTCAAAATCGTTGTGTCCACACCCGGGCACAAAAGCGGAACCTCGACATTGAAGATGGGGTCGTTACGGTATCCGCCAGTGTCAAGTTCGCCTTCCAGAACCGCGGTAACAATTCTACGCGTGTCCGCAAGCTTCATGCGCTTGCCCACTCCAAACGGCCCGCCGGTCCATCCCGTGTTGACTAAGAACACGTTGCACGCGTGCTTCCTCACCTTCTCCCCGAGCAGTTTGGCGTACACCAGGGGCGCGAGGGGCATGAACGCCTCGCCGAACGCGAAAGAGAACGTAGCTTTGGGCTCAGTAATCCCTCTTTCTGTGCCTGCCACTTTGCTTGTGTAGCCGGACATGAAATGATACACCGCCTGGTCAGCGTTCAGTCGTGACACCGGTGGCAGCACTCCGAACGCGTCAAGCGTCAAAAAGATGATGGTTCGCGGGTGTGTCGTTGTGCCCAAAGTCTCCACATTCGAGAGGTGCTCGAGCGGGATGCCCACACGGGTATTCTCGGTCAGCGAAGCGTCATGAAAGTCATATTCCCCGTCTTTCACCACGACATTCTCGACCACCGCGCCGTGCTTGATGCCGTCGAAAATCAAGGGCTCCCGTTCCTGTGTCAGGCCGATGCATTTCGCGTAAATCCCCCCTTCAATGTTGAACAGGGTCTTGTCAGACCAGCCATGCTCGTCATCTCCAATCAGTTTTCGGTTAGGGTCGCTCGAGAGGGTTGTCTTGCCCGTTCCCGAGAGTCCGAAGAACACCGCGGGGTCGTTCTTCTTCCCCACATTGACGCTGGCGTGGAGCGTCAGCACGCCTTTGAGGGGGAGCAGGTAGTTCATCAGCGAGAATACGGATTTTTTGATTTCCCCGCAGTATTCCGTGCCGCCGATGAGCACAGTGCCGTCCTTGGGATGCAGGATGATGAACGCCTCGGAGCGGGTGCCGTGGCTCTCTGGCTTTGCCAAAAATCCAGGCGCGCAGAGGATAGTGATGTCAGGCTTCTCATGCAGGTGAGTCTGCCTCCTAAGCAGGTGCTTGATGAAGAGAGCGTGAGAGGGGCGCTCGCAGACCACCCGGATGCGCTGCGCGTGCTCCAGGTCAGCTCCGGCGAAGCCGTCGATGATAAACAGCTCAGGTTTCTTTGAAAGATACTCAGCGACTTCCTTTTGCAGGCTCTTGTATTTCGCTTCCGGGAACGGGAGGTTCACATCGCCCCAGTGCACGTCAGGAGTAGTGTCAACGATAAACCGATCTTTCGGCGACCTTCCGGTGTATTTGCCCGTATAAATGGTCAGCGCGCCGCTCTTATGTGCTGTGCCTTCTTTATTGCGAATTGCAAGCAGCTTCAACTGGTCGTTGCTAAGGTTCCACTGAAGCTCGGGGCCGGTAATCCCCGCGGTAGAAAGGTCGTGCGCCATAGGGTCAAACAGAGACCCTCCTTTTTATGGTTTGTGGCAACCCTTTTAAAGAAAGCCGGGAGTATGCCATTCATGGCAGGCCTGAAGGACGCGCTGGAAGGAAAGCTCACAAAGCGGGAGCTCAGTCTTCTTCCCAAAAGCTTCGATGTCGTAGGCGACATCCTTATCTTCATCGACTTTCCAAAGGAGCTTCTCAAGAAAAAGAAAGTCGTCGCGGATGCGGTTCTTAACCAATTCCTCAACATCAAGGTCGTCTGCTACAAGGCGAAGAAGTACGGCGGAGAGTTCCGAACCCCCACGCTCAGAATCCTGGGCGGAGAGCGCAGAAAAGAGACCGTGCACAAGGAAAATCATATCCAGGTCAAACTGCACGTCGAGAAAGTCTATTTCTCCCCGAGACTGGCAACAGAAAGGGAAAGAATCAATCATCAGATCCAAGCTGGCGAATCCGTCCTCGTTCTCTTCTCAGGCTGCGGTGTGTATCCGGTCAACATCGCTAAGAACACGAAAGCGAAAGAGATTGTGGGCGTTGAAATCAACCCCGTCGCCCACCAGTACGCTCTTGAAAACCTCAAGCTGAACAAGGTGAAGAACGTCGTCCTCTATCAAGGCGACGCGAAAAAAGTTGCTCCAAAAATAAAGACGACGTTTGACCGCGTCCTCATGCCGCTCCCAAAATCAGCGGAGGAGTTTCTGGGCATCGCGATTCCAAAGGTCAAGAAAGGTGGCATCCTGCACTTCTACGATTTCATGCAGGAAGAAGAGTTCAATCTCGCTTCTGAAAAAATAATCTCTGCGGCAAAGAAGTTCAAGAGGGCTGTTGAGGTTCTTCAAGTCGTTAAGTGCGGACAATATGGCCCAGGACGATTCAGGGTGTGCGTAGACGCGAGAATCCACTAGCACTGGACATTTGTTGTGCACGCGGAGTATTTAAATAAACTTTCTTAGCTAGAATCTATGTCAATTCCTCAGCGAATACTTGAATTCTTTAATGAAAGCCACTCACGAGTTTATACTTCACGAGAGCTACGAAGCGAATATGGCAAGAAGTATGGGGCATTAAATGCCCGAATTTTCTGTAACTCTATTAATCGGCTTCTTAAGAAAGATCGGTTGCAGCGCTCCAGTAATCGAACAAACGAAGGATATCTCTTTACTCTTGATAACTTCAGTGGTCTAAAAACTCGTTTTGAAGAATACCTCATACCTCAAGATTTCCCAAATAGATCCTACTTATTATCTCTACTAAACACTGATTCTTTTAAAGCAAACCAATCTTCAAAAGAAGAGAAGGGTATACACCAAACGCCGCTGTCCAAGGAATATCCAAAAAGATATCTCGGCTACAAAAAAGTAAACCTCTTTCTTGCTAAGTTAGTGGCATTTTCAATGGGAGACGGGCATCTAAATTTAAATCACAACAAACTTGTACTTTGTTTTTTTCTTAAGGAAGATGCGTGCAAATTCCGTAGCGACTTCTCTACATTTTTCCCTAGGCATAGTTGCATTCTGTATAAGGGAGATGGATGTTTTAATTGTGCGATAAACCAGTATTCCTTTGTTCAGTCTTTATTCTTGCTAGGCGCGCCGAGCGGGAACAAGGTGTATCAATCCTTCTTAATTCCGTCATGGATCGTATATGGTTCACCGGCGATTAAGAAGGCATTTCTTTCTGTGATAATCGGAAATGAGGGGTCTAAGCCCAGTAAGCAATACCGGAGGATACAATTTGTAATCTCAAAAAATGAAAAATATATCGAGCATCTATTATTGTTTATCAACCAGATAAAGCAAATGTTAGCCTGTTTCGGAATCAATTCGACATATACCCAGCTCCGCAAACAAGTGGGCCGGAATTATTATGCTAGATTCTACATCCGGGGCGAAGAAAATCTTGAGCTGTTTTATCGGAATATTGGATTCTCATACGCGTCGGAGAAACAAGAAGGTCTAACCATGCTCTTTGACTCACATCAAGAAGCAACATAAAAATAATTTACGGATAAAAAATGCGCTCAGCAGTTACTTCCGCATGGCATGATATGCCTCGGGTGTTCAAACTTCATCATTGCGCAGAGAGAGTAATGTATTGACGCATATAAGCATTCCTATTTCTCTGGCTATTAAGTAGGTCACCTGTAAAATTAAGTGAATACTCCACTTTTTATTAGCCCGTAGGTGGCGGATATATACCCCAATAAGCCGAAGATGAGGTATTGCAAAAAGTGTTTCTGAACGCCTAGCCAATAATCTCTGTTCTTTTCCCAATTCTTCGGTTTTTTTGTTTCGTAATAAGTCGGCGCCCACCTTGCGAACTTAACAAAACCATAGCCTAAAATAAATAGGAAACTCGTATAAATTGCCATTACTACTAAGAGGTTTACCACATTCGTCCTCCAGATTTTCTTTCCGTTCTTAGCATCGGCGTTAAGCTCCTGCCTACATTTCATCTCTCTATTTCTTGCTAAACTGCTTCCGCAAATCAAAGAGTACCGCCGCAATGTAGATGCTCTGCAGCGCGATGAAGATAGCGTCGCGAATCGAGATGCTGTACACAAGCAAGCAGACACCGCCAGGCAAAAACAACCAGTCCTGTTTCTTCTTGTATAGCACCCCTACAGTAATCAGCAGAATCCCAAGAATGCCGACTAACGTGTAAAGGGTGATCATCCGAACATCTGGATGTAGTCTTCCTTCTTCTGCTCGTCCTTCTTGACCTTGATGATAGCTTTCAGGAAGTCGCTCATGCATACCTTTGTGCGGTTGTCGCGGATGGCGAAGTAGCCCGCCTCGGTACAGACCGCCCGGATTTCAGCGCCTGAATAATCGTCCATCTTGCCCATAAGAACTTCGACATCCACTTCCTTGACGAGCGACATGTTCTTGGTGTGAATCTTGAAGATTTCAAACCTGCCTTCCTTGTTGGGATTGGGCACCTCAATAAGCCTGTCTAGCCTTCCAGGCCGTAAGATAGCGGGATCCAGAATTTCTTTTCTGTTCGTCGCTCCAATGATTTTGACATTGTCCAAACTTTTAAAGCCGTCAATCTCGGCCAAAAGCTGCATGAATGTTCTATTCGCCTCGCGTTCGCCGGAAGTTCCGACCTCGAGCCGCGTCGCCGCCAGGCTATCGAGCTCGTCGATGAACACGATGCTGGGCGCCTTGCTGCGCGCCAGCTCGAAGATTTCCTTCACGAGCTTCGCGCCTTCACCAATAAACTTCTGGACCAGCTCTGAACCAACCACTTGAATGAACGTGCTGTCCGTAGCGGCAGCCACAGCTTTCGCGAGCAGTGTCTTTCCCGTTCCGGGAGGTCCATAGAGCAGAATGCCTTTGGGAGGGGTAATGCCGACCTTCTTGAAGAGTTCAGGCTTCTTGAGCGGCAGTTCGATGACCTCTCGGATTTCATTCTCCTGCTCATGCAATCCACCGACCGCCTCCCATCCCAGCTTCGGCTTTTCGATAATAACGAATTTCTCGACGTTGAATTTCTTCGACGTGTCAATCTTCTTGAGGATATTGAGATTCTTCTGGTCGCACAGGACGCTGTCGCCCGCGATAACTTTCAAATCAGCGTTCGAGGTCACGTAGAACTGGTTGCCGTTGGGGATGCGGATGACGGCGTGCTCGCCCATGACCTCATTCACTTCACAGACCATGAGAGGGGGAAGCTGCAGCCTGTCGAGTTCCTCTTTGAGTTTGTTGACCGTTTCCTTGAGGACGCGGTTCTCTTCTTCCATGACGTGGGAGGCTGAAGTATAGCTGTAGAGGACAGAATCAATGATGTTGTTCTCCTTCGTCGTCATGACTGAAATGAATCCAAAAGCCTTTATATAGATTTGGGTGGGATTTCCGAAAAATCAGAGGAGCTTTCCGGACTTCATGACACATTTTCCGTCCAGAAAAATGCTGGGATTACGGACGACGGAATCAATGTGCAGCGGCACATCGACCGTTCCGCCGAACCCGATATTGTTTCCGACCGCAATATGGCACGTTCCATAGACTTTCTCATCTTCGAGCACAAGTCCGGTTATCTTCGCGTTCCTGTTCAGCCCGATGCCGAGTTCCGCGATATTTCTCGCCTTTCTCCCGGTTTTTTCCATCACAGCGTCGAGCGCGTGTCGCTTCGTTCCTTGGATGACGCTCACGGCCTCTCCGTTCTTAATCGTCATCACGACGCGCTTCACTCTTCCGGTGTTCGCGATGCTGCCGTCAATCACAAGCGTTCCGTTTGCGGTGCCTTCAACCGGAGCGATGAACGCCTCTCCTTCCGGCAGGTTGCCCCAGTAGCCTGGCTGGTCGAAGATGCCGGCCTTCCTGCCGTGCGCTTTTCTTCCAGCGATGCTGAGCGAAAGGTCTGTTCCCGCTTTAGTGCGGATGCGCGCGCTCTTTGCGGCGTCAAGCAAATCAGCGACGCGCGCGGTGTCCTTTCTCAATCGCGCGTAATCAGTCTCGATGCAGCGCTTCAGCATGTCTTCGGTGATACCGGGCATGCTCGCGATTCTCATCCCTTTGTCCGTGCAGTCTCGCCTAGCTTTGGTGTGCGAAAGCGATTTCTCAGTCACAAAGAGCGCGACATCGTGCGGCAGCAGTATCCTGGCCACTTCGGCGGGCGGCTCCTGGCCGTTCACGTTCATCTCAGGAATCTCAATCAGCGTGACGTGAGCAGAGAAGGTTTCAGCGGCAGTATGGAATTTCTTGGCGAGCGCTTTCTTTCTCTCGTCAAATACAATCGCGACCTTCTCATGCGGCTTTACAGCCAGATTGACGCGATAGATGCTCTTCAAAGCCCGCTCTAATTTAGAAGAGGAGCTTGCCGTTCTTGTGGATCCAGTGTTTTCTGCCATGGGTATCGACCGCGTAGATAGTGAGTTGTTGCCGGGGAGCGTTGATGACAATGTCGTAATGGTAAATGGAGGACCTGTCCGAGTCAAAGCC
>JAUSJW010000024.1 GCA_030647105.1 Nanobdellota archaeon
CAGCATCGTCAGCTTCCGCCACCTCAACCGCGTCTCGGTGCTTAAAGTGCCGTTCAGCTACAAGCTCCTCCTTCCCGGCTACTCGGACCGCTACATCTACGACATTGGTCTCATCGACACGAGCCAAAGTTTTGAGGAGACCAGAAAATCACACCAGATTAACGAGAAAGCTCTGCTCTACGCAGACGACCCGGAGTTCTCGAAGAAGATTAGAGAATAACTATTCGACTTTCCCTTCAAGAACACAATTCTTTTTCTTGACCTTCGGCCACACCAGCGTGCCCGGCTTCACTTCAACTTTCTCGAGAACGCAGCCGTCTCCGAAAAAGGAGCCAAAGGTTCCCTCAATCTTCTTTTCGTTAATCTCAATGGTAGCCTTTCCAGAACGAGCCTCCCCACTGAACGTAACCTTGTCACCGATGACACAATCCTGAAGGATACTCCCCTTGCAAATCTTCACGTTATCGCCGAGGATGCAGCGCTCGACGCTCCCCGCGATGGAGCACTTCTTGCCGATGGTCGACGCCTTCACCTTTCCCGTAACCGACGTCCCTTCCCCTAACAAAACATCTTTCCCGCGCAGCGTCGCGTCCGCCTCAAGCAGGCTCCAGGGATAGACAATCGGCATCCACTTGTCCCCTTCCACCGCGAAGACGTCCTCCTTTCCCGCGACCGCTCGTAAAGCGTCCGTGAGCTCGAATTCCCCCCGCGCGCTTTTCTTGAGCTTGGCAATCTCTTCAAAGACGCGCAAGTCAAAGACATAGCAGCCTGTATTCGCCAAATTTGAAACAAACGTCTTGGGCTTCTCAACAAGGTCCAGAATTTTTCCGCCCTTCTCGACAAAGACGCCAAAGTTGGAAGGGTCATCAACGCGCTGGGCAAGCACAGAAAGCTCATGTTTCACGCACCGCTCCAAATCTCTGCGACCGTAGAGGTCGTCCCCCATCAGGACGATAAACTTGCCGTCGAGATGCGGTCGCGCGAGGCGCAAAGCGTGCCCCGTTCCGAGCTGCTCCTTCTGCTCGACATAGGTAAGTTTAATCCCTCGAAAGTTCTTGCCGAGGTGCTTGCGCAGCATCTCCTTCTTGTACCCGACGATAAGGATAGCCTCGTCAACGAGCCCGGACAATTGGGTAAGGTTATGCTCAATGAGCGTTGTGCCACCTGCCCTGAGCAGCGGCTTGGGCAGGGTCAACGTCAGAGGATACGTGCGCGTGCTTTTTCCGGCGGCGAGAATAACCGCTTTCATGGCAGGACGCGCTTGACCCGCTCTTGGACGTACTGCTCCTGAAGCAACGAGGAAACAAGGGACGCAGCGGTCCTGAACGCTCTCTTCTCGCGCGCGTACCAGGTCTTGTCCTTTTCGAACGTGTCCCGGTGCGCTTTTCTGAACGCTTCGGCGGGGCCCATCATGGAAGAAGGCGGGCCTCGAACAATCAGCTCAGGCGAGAGCGTTTCTTTCTTAACGATGAAATAGAATCGCGCGTTCCCTTTCCATTCCCAGCCGGACTCTTTGACGGTGAAACCTCTCTTCAACAGGCCTTGTAGCACGTGTTCGTACACCTTGAGCAGCTTGCAGCCGACGACATCAATCTTTCCAATCAGGGGTGCAGCCTCGAAGAAGAACAAGTCATCATTTCCTGCCTTTTTCCGCACTAAAGATTTCTCGAGCGGATGAATCGTGAACGCCTCTTTGGAAGGGCGGGCGAGGAACTTCTTAGCGTAACCGATGACTTTGAGATATTTCTCAAGGCTCACCGCGGCAGCGGCGTTGCGCGACGGCTGCACGGGGTCTACGACAATCAAGGGGCCGACGGTCTTGCTCTTGTCGAGTTCGAACAAAATGTTCTTGCCAGCATGTGCCTTCTCCACATCCACAATTGTTTTTGCCCCGGCTCCGGACTTCCAGGAGGTAATCCCTTTGACAAGCTTCCTGAACCCTTTGTAGTAGACCGTTAACACTTCGCACATGTAGCCGGAGAATCCTGAGATATGGCTCTCAGCGCCGTAGGCGCCCGCAGCCTTGAAAAACTGCTTCGCGAGCCTAATGTCGTCCGCGAGCTTCGCGTGCTTTTTCACCCATTTGGCGTGCAGGGGCGAGACGTCGGTGATGTTCTCGGCCTCCTCCGCCTTTTTGATGGCGATGATAGGCACGATTTCAAAGAGGAATTCGTTGATGCGCGTCTGGAAATAGTCCCGCGAGCCGTGGAGGCGGTCGAGCTTGAAAGATTTAGCCAACTTCCGCTCAAGAATATCCGAAAGTCCGGTGCTCCCTTTGGGGAACTGCACGAAGATGTCCGCGTCGTGCGCGTTTCTGAGCCACGTTCCCTTTTCACCGGAGCCGCCGAGCAATACTTTGGTTTCAGGCAGCAGCTTCTGGATTTGGGAGACTACCCCACTAATTCGCTTCTTGACCTCTTTCTCTTCAGCGGGCGTGGGCTTGATTTCCCTGAGCGCGGCGTTCAGAATCGGCTTCATGGCGCCTTTTGCTGGGGGAGCTTATAAAAATCTTTGGAAAAAACGCGGCGGTAAAATGCTCCTTCTTTGGTAAGACTATCCACGTTCGCCTCTTTGGAGCGGAATCCATGTCCTTCATTCTTGTATTCATAATAGGCATAGAAAATTCCCTTCTTCTTGAGCGCTTCCGCGACTTCGCGCGAGCAGGCAGGAGGCACAATCTTGTCGTCCTCTCCCTGGAAGAGAATCATCGGCGCTTTGAGCTTATCGAGATGGAACAGCGGAGAGCGCTCCTTGTAGATGGCAGGAACCTTTTCAGGGCTTCCACCGACCAGGCGCTGCGTGTAGCGGCTCTCGAATTTCTCAGTCGTCTCGACAATCGTCTTCAGGTTGCCGATGCCATAATAGCTTGCCCCGGCCTTGAAGATGTCTGGAAACTGCGTGAGGCAGCATTGCGCGACATATCCGCCGGCGCTCCCGCCGCGGACAGCAACACGTTTCTCATCAACGAGCCCTTCTTTTATGAGGTACAAAACGCCGTCCGCGACATCCTGGATGTCAAGTACGCCCCACTTTTCATAGAGTGCGTCCCGGTACGCCCTTCCATAGCCGGTGCTTCCGCGATAGTCGCAGTCCAGGACAGCGTAGCCTGAAGAGGTCCAGAATTGAGTCACGGAGGAAAAGGAAGGAGACGCCCTGCTCGTCGGCCCGCCGTGCGCCATCACAATAAGCCCGGGCTTGTCCTCTTTTGGGGCCGAGAACTGCGCGTTCCTGGGCAGATACAGGAACGCGTGCGCTTTCTTCCCATCACGCGTCGGATAGGAGAGATGTTTGGCAAGCGAGATGTCCTTCTTGCCCAGTTCCAGCGCGCCTCCTTTCTTGAGAATCTCAACGTCTCCTGTTAAGGTGATTTTTACCAGCGAGTGCCCTCCTTTAGAGGTCGCTCCAGCGAAGATAACCTCGTTTCCATGCGCCGCGAGATTGGAGCGGGTCGGCACCCAGTCCGTCGGAATCAGCTCTACGTTCTTTCCAATGGCGACGAGCGATTCTTCTCCCTGGGTAATGCGGGATGCGGCAATGCTTCCATTTTCAAGAATCGTGAAACTCTGCGCCCCGAAATTCCAGTGCGGCGTTCCGAATTCCGCTTTATCACTTGTTAAGGCAGTCACGGTTCCATCATAAGCATACAGGTTCCAGTAATTCTCAGAATCTTGTTCCTTCCTTTCTGGGAAATCCATCGCGAAAATCAACCTGCCCCGCTTGTCAAACCGCGGCCAGCAAATGCTCTTTCCATCGCCGCCTTCAATCTTCCTGATGTTTCTCAACTTCTTCCCATCAAAATCCGCGAGCATCAGCTCTGTTTCGTCCCACGGCATGCGCGGATGATTCCATTGGAGCCAGGCGAGTTTCTTCCCATCGGGCGAGAAGCAGGGGTCGGCGTAGAAGTCGCGTCCTTTCGCAAGAATCAACACTTCTTTTCCTGGCGATTCAAGAAGGCCCAGGTAATTTTCAGCTTCTTTTTTCTTTTCTGGCGGGAACTCTTTTTCATAGGCGAACACAAGCGAGGTTCCGTCTGGAGAAATCGTAAGCGACGCGTATTTTCCGAGCGAGCCGTCTGCGTTCTTTTCTGGCGTCAGAGCGATTGCGGTTCTGAAAGAAGAGCCATAGGCGTAGATGCGCTGGCTCTTGTCGTTAACAAAATAGACCGTGCCGTGCTTGACTGTGTATCCACCGCCGCCGTATTCATGCACTTTAGTGCGCACGCTCATGCCCGGAGGCGTCAGCTCCCGTTCGTCCCCTTCAGAATCGCGGCGTATGAGTACCGTCCTTCCTTTTTCACTCGGCCGTTGCTCAAGCCAGTAGAGAGAATCGCCTTCGGACTTCACTTCAGAGAACTTAAGGCTTCCTGAGAAAATCTGTTCAGGAGTTAACGCAGCAGTCCATTCCGCGTAGGGCAGAATCTTTGCCATGGTCAGCGCTGGACGTAGGGCTTTCCAGAATCAACGCACTGCTTCGCAATCATGAGCTCGGCAGAAATGTAACCCATGTGCTCAAGATTGATGAGGTTGCGCTTCGCGATTTCCTTAATCATGTTGATAGGGTCAGTTCCTCGCAGTTCAAAAATCATCTTGTTGTTCGCGAGAAAGCCGCATTGAATTTCTTTCCCTTCGATTTTCACAAGGAAATACCCTGCCTTGTCCTCTCTCCACGGGAACCGCAGGGCGTCAGTGTGTGTAATCTCGCGCTCATCAGGAACTTCAAATGGGCGAAACGTGCCTTGCTTTGTGACCATAGCACTTTTGAGTTGGGGCTTCTTTTAAAACCTTCCGGAGGAAGAATATTTAAAAAGAATCTTCTTTTTCAGTCCATCATGCGACCCGTCGTCCTCGACACCAACTTCCTTCTGGCCCCGTACCAGTTCAAGCGGGATATTCTCTCAAGCATCGATGAGGTCATGCGCGAGCCCTACGTACTTTGCATCCTCGAAGGAACGCTCGAAGAGTTGCAGACCCTTCTCAAAAGCCCAAAAATCAAGGAGCGGGAAGCCGCGAAGTTTGCCATCGCCCTCGTCAAGAGCCGCAAATTCCGCAAGCTTCCGAGCGTAGGCATCGTGGATGAGGCGCTTATTGACCTCGACAACACGTATATTATCGCTACCCAGGACAGCGCCTTACGTTCTAGACTTAGAAAACAGGGCAAAGAGACCCTCTTTATAAGGCAGGGGCAGTACGTTAGGCTCCAGTAGCCAATCAGCAAACTTTATAAACGCCCTGTTCATCCCAGTCCTTCCGAGTAGACCGAGGCATATCCCATGTTTTATAAGACCGAAGTAACCGACCACATCCGCGTCCCTCCTGATATGTTCAATTTGGCCGTTGAAGAAGCGGTCGTCAAGCGGGTCAAGAAGAAATACGAAGGCTATATCTCCAAGGATTTAGGCATTGTCATCGACATCGCGGACGTCGCTGAGATTGGCGAGGGTATCATCATCCCAGGCGACGGCGCTCCTTACTATGCCTGCCGCTTCAATCTGCTCACCTTCAAGCCCGAGATGCATGAAGTCATCTTAGGCAAAATCAAGGACATCGCCGACTTCGGCGCCTTCATCAACCTCGGCCCCCTGGACGGCATGATTCACGTCTCCCAGACCATGGACGATTTCGTGTCCTTCTCAAAGGAGAAAACCCTCACTGGAAAAGACACCAAGCGCGTCTTGAAAGTGGGCGACAACTGCCGCGCCCGTATTATCGCGGTCTCGTTCAAAGACTTACAGAATCCCAAGCTCGGCCTTACGATGAGGCAGGTTGGCCTGGGCAAGATTGAGTGGCTCGAGGAGCCGGCGAAAGAGGCGAAGAAGGATGGTTAAGAAGCTCGCGTCAAAATCAACCAAGGAATTGCTCTTTGAGACTGAAATCAAGGAGAAAAATCTTAGGAGAGACGACTTCACAGGCACGTGGCAGGGAAGGCTGCATATTCTGCACCCGGACAAATCAAAAATCGCGGCACAGCTCGCGGTCAAGAAAGAAGGCGAATACGCTATCAAGGTTAGGTGATTCTCATGGAACTCGAAATTACGAACAAGAATGAAAACACGCTCCTCTCCCGCTGGGAAGTGAGCGCGAACGTGGCGTTCCACAAGACCGTCACGCCCAAGAAAGACGAGGTAAAGGCGGCGCTCGCGAAGGCGCTGAAAGTGGAGCCTGAGCTCGTGATGATTAAGAATATCTCAACAAAGTTCGGCGCGAACACCGCGTCAGTCAAGGCCTACGCCTATACCAATAAAGAAGTCATGGGCAAGCTCGAGACCGACATTGCTCATGCGGCGAAACGCGCGGCGAAGAAAACGCCGGAAGCGAAGTGATTCTGATGGCACCTCCAGAAAAGAAGAAAGCCGCGGCCCCGGCGAAGAAGAAGGGCGGCAGCTTCCAGCGCTTCAAACTCTACACTGCGGCGGGCGACAAAGCCACGCGCAAAAACAAGTTCTGCCCCAAGTGCGGCCCCGAGTCGTTCCTCGCGAACCACAAGGACAGATTAACTTGCGGCAAGTGCGGGTATGTTGAGAAAAGGTAAT
>JAUSJW010000041.1 GCA_030647105.1 Nanobdellota archaeon
GAGAAGGCTAAGCTTCAGTTTGACCTGAATCAGGGTAAATTGGACCACAACACGATTTATACATCTGTGCATCCAGCTTCTAGGCCAGTGAACGCTGACTTGACGAGTGTTATTCGAGCATTGGAGACGACTTCGATGAACGGAGGGACGTACCAACTCAAATTCTTTGGAAACATGAGTAAAGAGTATAACCAAAGGATTCCCGCGACCGTGACAGGTGTAGGAAGGCTTGAGGCTTGTTTGACGTTATCGACGTACGACCGCGAGACCTTAGTGCCTGTCTTGGTAGATGGCACGGCGCCTGCGGCTGACCGGATTGCCTATGTGGTCAATCTGGTTAACAGCGTGGCCAAGCTCAACCCTTCAGACAAAGTAGTGAACGATACGTATACTACGGGGCTCATGGGTGAGGGCGGAGAAGCTGACCGCGCAGTGATGGCAGCCGCATATCTAGCCAGCAGTGGCGTCAATTCTGGAGTCGTTGTCTGCAATGTCGGAAATGACATGAGAGCGTTTCCCCTGATTGAAGTGGATAAGAAAACGCTAGCTGAAAACACGCTAACCTTTACAAACACGAACGCTAGCAAGGTTTACGCGGTTCTTGACCTGGCGACAGGAAAGCCGACCAGCGCTCCCGCAGATTTCGCAGACGCGAAACCCGTCGTGATTACTTTTAAGTGAGGCAATGAACACCAGTGAACCCGGAAACTAAGTACAAATTGAGGGTGTTGGGAGGAGTGGTATTAGCAGTAGCTGGGGGTATGTATGCTATTAGCCCTTCTCGAGAGGATGACTCCACGACTCCGACGGATTCGCCTACAGTTTTGCCTTCTTCGGATGCGCAGCCTATTACTCCCCTACCTGGAGTTCCTGCGCCTACTCCTGACACCGCGCCTGTCCCGCAGCCCGTACCTATTCCTAATCCAGCGATTGTAGCGCTTGAAGAAAGAGTCAAGCAGCTTGAAGCGGAGAAGGGCAAGCTTGCCGAAGAAACCAGGCAGGAAAATGAACGGTATCAACAGAATACGTTGCTGCCCGCATTTGTTAAACAGCTTGAACTGGTTAGAGACTCAACAACCTATAAATCGGTCGATCCTAACGCAAATTTTCCCCCAATTGCCGAGGCTAAATATGGCCCAAAATCTCATTTCCTAGCTGAGTCAGCAGGGTTAGATAAATTTGTTGTGGTCATTAATGGCGGAGCTCAGGTAAAATATGAGAATGTCTCTGCGCGATTGCCCAAAGGAGATCTCGCAAGCCGTGCGGTTTACAATTCCAAGTTCATGAGCGAGTTAGTAAAAGAAGGTCTCGGAAACACAACGGTCTCGACCTATGATACTATCTTTTGGCTCGTAAGCCTCACACAAAGAATCGACTACGATCCGAACGACCGCCACCTCAATGATCCGGTGACTACTGCCTCCTATAATTCTGGAAGCCTAGATGACAAAATTGTCTTCGCCGCTGCCCTGGCTGCGGCTGCCAAGATTCCTTCCGCGGTTCTGAGAATGAATAACCCGGCTACCGGTGTTCCAGACAACTATTTGTTGTTAGGCATTCCTCTGGCTGAAGTTTATGATACCGACGCTCTTTCGTTGATTACAGGAGGGCAGAGTACTGCTTCCGCAGCCCCTTTAGAAGCATGGGTTAACGAGGACCTGGACCTGCGCTATCAGGTGTTTCTCCAGCCCACTGACCGAGCTGGAAAGGTTGTGAATCCCGATATAGGCTATTTCATTTGGGATGTAGGGGATTCCTCTTCTCCCCACCCCGAGGGCATTCCTTCCGACCGCCTCAGGACCCCTAAAATGGTCATAGGATTGAAGCAGAACTAATTTATACCCCTTCTTGTTCGTATTCTTATGGAGCTTCTTGACGATTTCCAGAAAGCGGGAAAGATAGCGAAAGAGGCTTTGCTCTACGGCAAGGAGCTGATTCGCAAGGACGCGAAACTTCTCGACGTGACAGAGAAAATTGAGGAGTTCATCCTCAAGAAAGGCGCGGGCATGGCGTTTCCGGCCCAGATGAGCTGCGACGCTATCGCGGCGCATTACTGCGCGTTCAAGGACGACCCGATTGTTTTTGACAAACAGGTGGTCTGTTTAGATGTAGGCGTTGAAGTCAATGGCTGTATTGGCGACAACGCGCTAACCGTTGACTTGTCCCGAGACCAGAAAGACCTTGTGCGGGCGAGCGAGGAAGCGTTACGAGCGGCGACTGAAGTGCTTGCGCTCGGGGTGAAGGTGTCCAAAATCGGAAAAGTTGTCGAGGATACGATTGTTAACGCCGGATTCCAACCGGTGCGCAACTTGTCCGGGCACGGCCTCGGGCAGTATCAAGTGCATATGCCCCCGAACATCCCCAATTACGATACTAAAGAGCATGAGGTGCTTGAAGAAGGATTCATCGCCGTCGAGCCCTTCGCTACCGACGGGAAGGGGATGATTCAGGAGAAAGGCGAGCCCAACGTGTTCATGATGACCGGGAAGAAACCAGTGCGCGTTGGATTTGTAAGGAACATCCAGAAAGAGATTGAATCTTACCAAGGACTGCCGTTCACCGCGCGCTGGCTCTTCAAAAAGTTCTCAGAATCGCAGGTCAATTACGCGCTCAGGCAGTTTAACCAGCTCGGAATTTTGAAAAGCTACGCGCCACTTGTCGAACGTTCAGGCGGATTGGTGAGCCAAGCCGAGAACTCGTTCTACGTCGGGAAAGACGAAGTGCAAACGCTGACGAAAGCGTAAGGTATTTATTCTAAATGGAACTAGGCGTTTATATGGGCGTTTTCATGGCTGATGTTGGTGGAGTAGCTCCACATTATTTCCATAGTGAACGCGTTGACGGCGGCCATGTCGACACGTGGGGCGTTTCTGGCAGACCTGTCGCGCAATTTGATTCCCGGACAAGAGATTTACATGTCGATATTGAAACAATTATGGCGCTTGACCCTGAAAATCGGGCGCCTAGGACGCTTAGAGAGAGCGCAATGGATTACTTGAGAGCGGCAGTTGGTTTGGATGAGCCCCGCCCTTTCGAGTTGAGATTTGAAGGGGATACCCGTTTCAGGAGTCCTTACGAATTTTCAGCACATTTCTCATCTCTGATTGCTGAGAGACTTCGCCGCGATGAATCTATCGCTTTTGGCAGCTTCCCGCCTTTGGAAGTGAGGACTCCTTTAGGAAGAACCCTCGTAGGGCGAGTCTATCACACGTTTGTCCTTGGACTCGATCCCGCTTACTTCCCGAAACCGAGCAGTAACCCGCACGGCGGCATCAGCACAAACTGACTTCTCGTCGGTAAAAACCGAAAGGTATATATACCTGGACAATATTCTATAGTTCAGTAAAGTAAGAGACTGTTTCTACAGGAATCTGAAATACATAAAGACAAAAAGGTGAATCAGTATGGATAAGAAGTATTACGCAGTTCTTCTTGACGATACGCTTTTCGATAAGTGAGCGTCTAGAAGAAAGGAACCCGTTTCCTACTCAAAACAAGCTGCCTTAGCAGCGCTTTATTTCTTTTTTAGTTTACATTTTTCCAATGGAGCTCACGTAATTTTAGGCTAAACTCTTGCACAACCTTTATATACCGCTCAGGCAGAAATTCGAGAGTGGCGCCTATTCATTATCGCAAATACGTGCTTCTGGGCATGCTCATCCTTCTAATAACGCTCGTTTCTTACCTCTTGAAACCGTTTATCCGGCCCGTACTCGGTAGCCTCGTTTTGGCGTACATCTGCTTCCCGCTCTACAAATGGCTGAGAAAGAGAGTCCATCGGGACTGGCTCGCCGCCGCGCTTGTCAGCACGTTTCTCGTCCTGCTCTTCGCTTTGCCCGTCATCGTTATTGTCAATTCAATTTCAAGCGAAGTAACAGTCAATTATATCGCTATCAAGCAGGTGCTCGCGACCGGAAAGCTTATGGATGGAACGTGTGTAGATTCAGGTATCGGCTGCAAATTTGTAGCTTGGGCTGAAAACCTCCTCCAAGACCAGCAAATCAAGTTCTATCTGACCGACCTCTTGCGTCGCACTTCAGATTATCTGCTTGCAAAGGCAGGCGCTATGGTCCTGCAAATCCCGCTCATCATCATGAATTTCTTTATCATGCTTTTCGTCCTCTACTACCTCCTTAAGGAAGGCGATACGATCTCTTACCGGCTGAAACGCCTCCTGCCGTTGCGCGAAGAACAGCGTGAATCCATTTTCAAACGGCTGAATAGTGTCACGTTCGCCGTCATGTATGGTCAGCTCCTAGTCTGCGCCATCCAGGCCACCATTGGCGGGCTCTTCCTCTGGATATTTGGAGTGACCTCTCCTCTGTTGTGGACGCTAGTGATGTTCTTCACCGCCCTTGTGCCCTTCCTGGGAACCCCTATTGTCTGGGTGCCCGCTATGCTTCTCAAGTTCGCGCAGGGCGAAGCGTTCAACGGCTTTGGCATCCTCATCGCGGGCATATTTATATCAGTCATCGATAATTTCATCCGGCCAAAGATTGTGTCGAGCCGCGCCAGCATTCACCCCATTTTTGTTCTTCTGGGCGTGCTGGGCGGCATTAGCCTCTTCGGCTTCTTTGGGATTATCATCGGCCCTGTGCTCCTGAGCATCTTCATGGCTTTCGTTGACATTTTTGAAGAGGAGATGCAGCTTGAAGCTCAGAGTTAAGTTCCTCCAACTTTCCAGCGGCGGTCCCCTTATCGCCGCACTCAATCCCGA
>JAUSJW010000052.1 GCA_030647105.1 Nanobdellota archaeon
AGGCTTCTCTCTTGGCTTCCGCGCGATGGTACGCCTGCTCGGCGCGATTGCTCAGGAAGTTGCCGACCGACATCGAGATGCCGTCGCCTAAGAGATTAGCGAAGCCTAAGATAAGGATGATTGTGGGTTCGAGATTAGCTCCTGCGACGCCGGCAACGACCGCAAAAGTCGTGATAATACCATCGAGGCCGCCATAGACCAGGGGCTTGACGTATTTCCCGCCGCTCTGGAGATGCGGCTCTGGGGTGCCGTGGAGTGCTTTGTCGAGTTTCTCTGAGAGCATGGGAATTGTTCGCTTGAATGAGTATTTAAGGATTGCTTTAGAAAGGGAAGTCGTCAAGAGGGATTTCTTCCTTAGGTTTAGTTAGGGGATTGCTCGGTTGCACTGGCGCAGGCTGCTCGATTGCGTATTGAACGCTGCCTAAAACGCGATTCAGCGCATCGAGATGCTCTTGATTAGGACTAACGCCGTACGCGTCGCTCCTTCCCTTCAGGAGCATCGGTTCTCCGTAGAGGCCCATCCATCCTCCGCCTACAACTCGATATCGCTCTCCTGCTTGCCCGGGGCCGAAACTATCTCCTCGAAGAGCGCGCCGCTCGAATGGAATGCCTTCGCGCGTGAGCAACGCCTCGAGCTGCTCGGCATGTCTTCCCTCACTATCGCCAATCATCAGGTGCGGGTTTCCGTCAACGTACAGCTGGAGAACCTTTCCGCAAAGTTCCAAGCCCGGCTCTTGCACGATGGGGTCCATAAGGAGCGGTTTCTCCCTGGATTTATAGGGTTTTTCTTTCAATCAAGGAGCGAAGATTTTGTCTTCGATGGTCTCAACCATCTCTCTCATTTCCGGCTCAAGGGTTTCCGCGAACGCTCTCCACTGCAGGGGTGGGTGTACCTCCTCGCCCCTGAGCACTTTCGCGAGGTGGGGGAGATGTTTCCCGCCCATAATCCCCAGTTTCTTTCCTGTTAATTGGGTGTCTAGCTTCAAGGCCTCAGGGCCGAAGATCTCGAAATCTCGAATTTTTGCGAAATACCTTATCGATGCGTTCATAGCAAGGTCGTAGACCCGCTCGGTTTCAGACCCTTCGAAATTCGTTCCGAGAAGACCTATTCGACTTCGCAGGAGCTTGGCATCAGCTTGCTTTCCACCGGGCACAAAGCCGCGTATCACTGTTAGAACATCATCTAAGACTTCTGTATTTGTTTTCTCTCCACTTGTGGACTGGTCTGCTTCATACCTGTTGAGTGTATAATACATCCAAAAGAGGTCTGCCCTCATTCCGTAGCGTTCAGCTAAGGCCCCCCAATCCGAACGTCCTTCCAGGAAATATCTCGAACCGGGCATGAATCGTGAAGCGGCAAGACCTTCATACGTCCTTGAATTTTTCATGCGGTTATCGAGGGTCTGCTTGTTTCCTTCCCCCACAAAATGCATCGAGCCGTCGATTTGCCTGAGAAACTCTCTAGTCTGTTCGGGGAACTCTAATGGATTTGTCGAGTGGCCCACGCCCACAAGCAGCCAGTCCCGTACGGGTTCGTAAACGGGCATGATTTTTTCTTCTGGAACTGAGTCCATACCCATCGGGTTTCTTTTGAGGTATAATAGTTGTAGGGGTACTCTTGCCCAAAACCGCAACATTTATATACTACTAATATACAGAATGGTATACTAGGAGGCATTTGCAATGGGACAGCAGAGCTTCGTGAGCTTCAAAAACGACATCGATTTTTGGGTGAAGGACCTCAACAGCAAAGTCGTGCAGGTACAGAACCTTCCACGCATTGTCGAGGAGCACGCGGATAACATTAATCACAATTACGAGCTGATTCAGGACTTGAAAGACGAAATGAAAGCGCTCCGTGAAGAGATTTCAGCTTTGCGCATGATTCAGGTTCTGCATCTGCGCAGCGAAGTGCAGAAGAAAGTTTAAATAGCGCCCTTCTTGGCGCTTCTTATGGTCCTTGTTGAGAGCTTCTCGGGAATTCGGGGAGTCTATCCTAAAGAGATGAACGTCGATATTGCGTCGCGCTACGCTCAGGCTTTTCTCAATGTCATCGGACCCCAATCGAAGCTTGTTGTGGGGCGAGATACACGAGCAAGCGGGGAGGGCCTCTCTCGCGCAGTTCTCGACGCGACTCGAAACGCCATTGATGTCGGAGTATTGCCGACACCAGCTATCGAGGAGGCGGTACGAGCGTTCAAGGCCGATGGAGGCGTTATCATCACCGCCAGCCACAATCCACCAGAGTTCAACGGTTTCAAGTTCCTCGGCAAAACTGGCGCGGTCCTTGAGCCGGAGATGATGGGCCGAGTTATCACGCAGTTTCACGAGCTCAAGAAACTCACTCCTGAAGCATTCTTAGAGGCGTATCTCTACACGGATGTGAAGCGAAACGTTGAAACCCGAAGCAAGGAAGCGCTTGAGAAGTATGCGCGATTCCTTGATTCCTTCTTCACAAAAGAGGACAAGAAGCAGATGGCGACGGCGCGGCTCTTGCCCCTGCTGGACCCGAACGGCGGAACGGGCATCGTCGCTAAGCAGATCCTCCAACGCTTTGGAATCCAGACGATTTCTATTAACAATAAGCCAGGCGTCTTCAAGCGGGAAATTGAGCCTACAGAAAAATCGCTCAAGGGCCTGGTAAAAGAGTTGAAGAAGTCCAAGGCGCAGTTCGCCGCGGCGTTCGATTGCGACGCTGATAGGGTTGAACTTTTGCTTCCAGACGGCACCTTGGTTTCTGGCAATCACCTTTTCGCTCTGCTCGTCAAGGATTCCTTGCAGAAGAAAAAACGTGAGCAAGAGGCGATTGTCGCGAACGACGCTACGAGCTACCTTGTAAAAGAGGTCGTTGAGGACCTGGGGGGGCGCTGGGTTGAGGTCGAGGTCGGAGAAACGAATGTCGTGCGCGTGATGGGAGAGCTGCGGTCGCCTATCGGGGGAGAGGGGAGCAACGGCGGAATCATTGTCGCTCCTTCAAAATGCAGGGATGGCATCTTGACGGTTTTGCTGCTTTGCCGGATGCTCTCTAGGGAAAAGAAGAACCTTAAAACCTTGCTTTCTGAGCTTCCTGACTATGTCTATCTCAAAGAGAAAGTGATAGGGGTATTCAAGAGAGAGAACATCAAGAAGTTCTATCTCAAGAAAGGATTTACCCTTCAAGAGACAGGCGATGAAACTGGCGGCTTGAAAGCGCTCACACAAGGCGGCTGGGTGTGGTTCAGGCAGTCGAAAACAGAGCCGAACGTCGTGAGAGTGATTGCGGACAGCAGGGATTCGGCGCTGG
>JAUSJW010000009.1 GCA_030647105.1 Nanobdellota archaeon
ACTTTTTCACGAAACGATTTCGAGTTGTGAACAAAAAATTTAAGTACTATGGGATGATTTGGGCTGAAATGGAACTTGTAAAAGCGGTGCAAGTGGGGATGTTAGTTGTTTCTAGGGCAGTACCCGGCGGCGAACCAAACACGCTTCAGACGGGCGAACTTCAAAGGATGAGGGCTCGCGACCTTTCAGACTGCGCCGTGACGGTCTTGGGCGAGCCTGTAGACCTTGTTCTCGGAACTAGGCGAGCGGATTATGTTTGCGCTGGCTTATATGGCAACACTCACATGAAACCAGGTACGCCAGCAGCGAATTTTCTTCAGACGATGGTCGACGGTGTCGAAGCGGCGCTTCATGCAAAGCCTGTGCGCACCTATTATAGACAATAGAATCTTAAAAAAAATAAAAGAATTATTTGCTCGTCTGGGTTTTCCCAAACAGCATCTCGCCCAGCATTCCGATATCGAGCGCCACTCCCAAGACTGGCTTAGAATCCCCGAACCGGTGATCCGTCGCGCCCAATCTGGCATACAGGAAGATGGGGGTTGGCCCGACATACTGGTTGAGTTCGATTTCCTGGGAGGTTCCTCTGCCTGTCTCCCGGTTCCAGCCCATTCCTTCAGTGAGCTCCAACTGGGTCTTGCCGAGCGGGAAATCGAGCGGCTTTCCGAAGTCGAAGTTCTGTCCGAGGAAGAGCAGTGCGTGCGCAGAGTCGCCGTTCGGGTCGAACGTGAGTTCGGTTCTTCCATACGATTCTCCCAGCCAAGAGGGAGCACTAGCATCTTTCTCGCTTCCCTTGTAGAGCGAACCAATCCACTTGTGGAGATGCATATCCCACACGCCGACCTCAGCATCCACCTTCTCTGAGCTGCCGTAAAGGTTCACAAGGCCGATAGTGTCCCAAGCTTTAGGCCCGACGCGAATCATCGTCTTAGACGTGTCTCCAAGCGCCTTGATTGCGTCGCTGTAATGCGCCCCTGTTTGGAAGCTGATGCTCTTTACGGTTAGGTTCCAGGGGTCGTCGCCGACCGGGAAATCCACTCCTGCCTCGGTATAGACACGGGCCCCCGTGGTTCCGGCGTGGTCTTTAGTAACCTTGACCGCGTTGTAACCAAACGTCGGCTTCATGGTTTCAGTCATCGGAACATGCGCGATAGCGTCCTGCAGCGCGCTTCCCGAAGGAGCGTCCGCCTGCGCAACCAAAGGCGCGGGGTCTTGAAACTGCGTGTTGTCTACCTTCTGTTCTAATCCTGAAGCGCATCCCGCGAGGGCGAGAGCTGCTGTTAATCCCATTGTTTTAGTGTTCATGGTCTCACCTCTTTGTGTGAATTTGTTACCACTAAGTAGTTGAGCTTGGCATATAAATCTAACCTACCCCTAAGGGGGGAGCAAACACAAGTTTTTTATAGGATGCGCGTTTTTCAGGGCTATGGACACACGCCTCCTCGAGGACATCGGCTTAACCAAGTCGGAAGTGAGCGTCTATCTCGCGCTTCTCGACTTAGGCAGTTCATCCACGGGAAAGATTGTCGACAAGTCCCAGGCGTCCTCAAGCAAAATCTACGAGATTCTCGACCGCCTCCTGCAAAAGGGGCTGGTCAGTTTTGTCGTAAAAGAGGGCGTCAAGCACTTCGAGGCGGCAACGCCCGACCGGATTCTAGATTACGTTGAAGAGCGCGAGAAAGAAATGCAGGCGCAAAAGGAAAGCCTCAAACAAATCATTCCCGAGCTCAAACTAAAGCAGACCTTAGCCAAGCACAAGTCCGAGGCGACCATCTACAAGGGGCTCAAGGGCATCCAGACAGCGTTCTACGCGGCGCTCAATCTGATGAAATCCGGAGACGAATACGTTGTCATGGGCATCCCGCCGCGCTCGGAAGACGTCAACCGCTTCTTCATCAAGTTCGAGAAAGAGCGCGCGAGAAGAAAAGTCCACCGAAGAGCCATTTTCACCGAGGCAGCAAGAGGCGACCCGCAGGCCCAGCCAGAAAATACCTTTTATTCCGAAGTCAAGTACACTCCAGAAATCAATCCGACTGCTATTAACATCTTCAAGGACCGCGTGCTCATCTTTCCTGAAACCCAGGACGTCTTTCTTATCTCCATCGACAGCAAGGAAGTCGCGGAATCCCTGCGCCTACAATTTGAGATGTGGTGGAAGCAAGATATCCGGGTCTCGATGGGGTTTGAGGCATTCGAGGGCGCGCTCAAAACTCTGCTCGATGATGTGGGCACCGAAGGCCTGATGGCCATGGGCGCGACGTTTGGCACCTCCGGCACCGATATCGGCTACGCTGAATTCTTCAAGAAGTTCCATCTCACTCAGCGCATCCCTCGCAAGGTCCCGATGCGCATCCTCTTCAAGCAGGGGACCGAGGAGATTATTAAAAACTATCCGGCCTCGTACGCCAATCCCATTAACCTAAATTACAAAATGCTTCCCTACACTTCATCATCGCCAGTAGAGACCTTTATCGGAAAAACAAAGAGTGTGCTGGTCATCCAGGAGCCTGAGCCCAAGGTAATCACGATTGACAATGAGCGCATTGCGCAGGATTTCAAGACCACCTTTGAAAGCCTCTGGAAACAAGATACATTGGTAGAAACGGGGTTTCCCGCTTTGGAGCGGGCGCTGGGCAAGCTTCTTGATGAGGTTGGCGGAGAAGGATACAAAGTTTTCGGCGCGGCTTTCGGCCTCTCGGGAACGGACAAGAAGTGGAGCGAATTCTTCAATACGTTTCACACTCAAACGCGCATTCCGAGAAAAGTCCCGCTCAAGATCCTCTTTCAGGAGCGCACAAGCGAGGTCGTGAAC
This sequence comes from Nanobdellota archaeon, assembly GCA_030647105.1. GTDB lineage: Archaea > Nanobdellota > Nanobdellia > Woesearchaeales > WJIZ01 > JAGVXW01. Next base: position 2,813 of record JAUSJW010000009.1, read on the forward strand.
TCCTCCCCCGCGGCGTATACCACTCTCGCGCAAAGCAAATTCCTGCCTTACAAGTCCTACTCGCCCGTCGCCACTTTCATCGGGAAAAAGCATTCCTTCCTCTTGATTCAGGAACCCGAGCCCACAGTCATCACGCTCAATAACGAGCGTGTCACCCAAGCCTTCAAGGCGAACTTCGAAAGCATGTGGAACCAGGATGTTCGCATCCTGCGCGGCCTCGACGCGGC
>JAUSJW010000074.1 GCA_030647105.1 Nanobdellota archaeon
CTGCCCTTGCTAGAGAGACGCCAAGAGTCTATCTTGCAGATGGAACTCCACAGCCTCTTCCGGGTAGAGGTCAAGAGGCGTTTTTCGCGACTTCTGTAACCAAACGAGGCCCAGCAAGTGTAGTCTATTATCATGATAATGGTAGTTGGTATGAGATTCGAAGTGCTCAATCACGAGAAGAAGTTAGGGACGAGAGGTGGGTGCTAAGACAAGTAAACTCCGCAACGGCCATGATCTATTTCGTTAATTATGGGTCAAAAGAAGAAACATCTCCAAGTTTTAGGAGCGCCGCTATACCACGGTCCACAGGAGAACCGCCCGCACGTTTCAAACCAGAGACTCTCGAGAAATTACTGATACCGAGCAGGATTGAACCCTCACCATGAAGACCGATCGCGAGAAAAACGTAGAATCGGTAAGGCGATTAATCGAGAACGGAAATCTCGAAAAAGGCTTGGAAACTATACTTGATCTTTTCCCTGCTGCTACGCACGACACAGATGCCCTAGCAGAAGTCAAATCCCTTTTGGAATTGGCCAACGGTCACGGAGATGTCAGGGGAACCTATGAACGTCTCGCAAAAGAGGAACTGCGAATTGCGAAGCATCGCGCAGGCTATGGCATGCTCGACGCATCAATACGGCATATCGAAGAGGCGAGAATCTACGCGGTTTGCGCCGGAAGGCAGGTGTCCGGAGAGCCTTTAATCGAAGGAGGACTCCTTCCACCTTCGCAAGTAGAATCTATCTATGTAACTTCCTATGCAGTAGTCATCGAGGATAAACTACACCATGTGCCGCGAGCGTATGCTTCTTCAGTTGTATTCTCGGAAAACGGAGCGGTAGCTATCAAGGCCATTGCTCGCGAAGAAGCGGTTAAAGCCGCGCAAGCTTACCTCCAACGGCCCATAAGCCAAGAACAAAGGAAATTCGAAACTTTTGCACAAACGATAGTCACCCAAGTCCTAGGAATACCGCAGGCATGACCGCAACAATAGTGCTTGGACACGCGTGCCTTTCTATCCTTCCCTAGGCTCCCTGCTTTTGTCTCTACTCCGAAAACAAAACATTTAAATATCTCCCTCGGCAATCTGAGGATATCACAATTTAAGGGTGCAAGCTATGGCTGATGAGGAAAAAAAGTTCGGGAAGCAGATTCTGGGAAAGACTGTTGTTTCCAAGTCCGGAAAGAAGTTCGGCATGGTCGGCGACATCATCTTTGAGGCCCGCACAGGCGAGCTCATCCATCTTGTCCTCACCAACCCAACCGAGTACACAGGCCGCCTCGAATTAGAGCGCGACAAGGAAAGCCGCATGCTTATTCCCTTCTCGTCCGTCATCGCCGTCGGCGACTTTGTCGTCGTGAGCGAAGAGGATATTATTTAATTTTTTTAGCATCTTTTCTCTCTCAAATCTAGGAGCAATTACGCAGGAACGTATCCATCGGATTCTTTAAGTCGTAATCAAGAAATCCATACGTTTTAAAACATCGGGAACTTCCCAACTACTATGGAACTCTCGATGTGGACGGAGAAATACCGCCCCAAGCGCTTCGCTGACGTCAGGGGCCAGCAGGACATCGTCCAGCGCGTCAAGGCCTTTGTGGAGAAGAAGAACATGCCTCATCTCATGTTCGCCGGGCCCGCAGGCGTTGGAAAGACCTCCCTAGCCTTAGTTGTCGCGAGGGAGCTGTTCGGAGACTCCTGGCGCGAGAACTTCTTAGAACTAAACGCTTCAGATGAGCGCGGAATCGATGTCATCAGGAACAAAGTCAAGGATTTCGCGAGAACCCGCGCCTTAGGCGATGTCCCCTTCAAGATTATCTACCTCGACGAGTGCGATGCCCTCACCAAAGAGGCTCAGCAGGCGCTCAGGCGCACCATGGAGAATTACACCCAGAACTGCCGCTTCATCCTGGGCTGCAATTATTCAAGCAAGATTATCGATCCCATCCAGTCGAGATGCGCGGTCTTTCGCTTCAAGCCGTTAGAAAAAGAAGACCTCCACAAGATTCTAGACGCTATCGCGAAGGAAGAGGGTCTCAAGATTGACCCCGCCGCGAAAGAAGCCCTCATCAAGGTCTCAGAAGGCGACGTGAGGAAGCTCGAAAACCTTCTCCAGGCCAGCGCCACGACAGACAACCATATCAAAGAGGAAACCATCTACGCCATGGCGTCAGCCGCGAGGCCAGTTGACATCCAGCGCATCCTCAAGCTCGCGTATGAGGTCAAGTTCATCGACGCGAGGAACGCGCTCCTCGACACCATGCTCAAGGACGGCCTCTCAGGACTAGACGTCATCAAGCAGCTCCAGCAGGAGCTCTGGCACTTAGACATTCCCGGAAGAAAGAAGCTCGAATTAGTGACCTTGTGCGGCGAAGCGGAGTTCAGGATGACTGAGGGCAGCGATGAGTTCCTGCAATTGGAAGCCTTCCTCGCGCAGGTAGCATTAGCCGGTTCTCAGTAATTCTAAGAGAAGCGACTACGGAGGAACGTATCCATATGAATCTAGTCAATAGTCATTTCTAAGAGGGCACTTCGTGACATAAAAGAAGAATAAAAATAATCTAAAGAATTTAGCTATTCGACCGCTTTACAAGCAAGGTGGTGGACTGCGTCTCTTCGTAGTCATACACGAGCTTGACCTTGACTTCCTTCTCGTAATCAGAGCTGGTCGTCACGGTCTGCGTGCAGGTAATGGGCTTCGAGTCGCCATAGAGGGTCATGTAGCCCGTGCTCATTGTGCCTTCTGAAAGGCCAGTGCACTCAAGGCCGTCAATGCCGGTCGTGACTTCAACCCACACCTTATCTTCAAACCTTCGGTCGTTGCCGCAGGCGCTTGTCTGCTGGAACAAATCGCCAGTGCCCGCCTTCTGGACCATAAACGTAAATGATATCTTGTCCCTGCTCCTAGCGCTTTCCTTGAAATCCGTGACCTGGATGGGTGCGCCCGAGCTGAAGACTGACTTAGCTTCATTCACCGTGCATACGCCCTCATCCGTGTCGAGGTTGTTCTTGCGCACGCAGAGCTTCGAAACAGCGGTGGTGCCGTAGGTATAGCAGACGTCCGCGCGAAGCGTGAACTCGGTATTGCCGGTAAGAGCGGTTTGGTACTCAAGGTCATCAAAGCTCACAAAAACAGGGTTGCTGTCCACAATACCCCCATCCGCCTCTTTGCGCATGGGCTCAAGATTGTCAGCGGGGCGCTGGCTGAGCTGAACCTCAGTCTTCCCGAACTCGCGAGCGAGGATGCCGGAAAGCGTCACCGTCACTTTTTCCTTAGGAACCGCGAATTCACCCTCGTTCTTGAGTTTCACGACCGCGCTGAATGGATACTGCCCAGCGTCGAAGACCTCAGCAGGAGGCGCGTCCTCCTCGAACGCGAGCGTGAGCCCGGTGGTTCCGCCGATGAAGGGGTCTTTGTCAGAAGTGCCGGTTGTCTTGCCCGAAGAACAGGCGCTGAGCACAAGCAGTGCCGCTAGTAAGAAGGGTAGAATCTGTTTCATGCGTCCTATTCCAACGCCTGCCCTATATAAACTTTCTCTCTCAGAATCGCTAAAAACGGGCAAGAAGTCCTTGAATTATCGGTTAATGTTCACAATTCTAATCTTCTTCTGAATCGTATCAAGGTACCGGTAATCAACCTGAACTTGGAGAATCGTTTCGAAGGCGCTCTTGGTTGTGGGCTTGGTGAACGTGCAGTAGATATAACCATTGCCGCTCTCGTCGAGTCTGACGGGGTCAGCGGAATCTCCTCGCGGCTGGCATCGCGGCGCGCCGTCCCAAGGCAACTTCACCTGCACCAGCACACGATCGACATCGTTGTAGTCAAGTGACAGCGGGCAGTCATTTCTCGTGTTCTCGTCAACAACCTTGCCTTCGCCGACGTTTTGGATATAGATTCCGAAGTGCAGATTCTTCGCGCTCACTTCCTCAGTCACTTTGGTCACCGCGACAGGCGCGCCCTGGTTGCTTAGGCTGTAGCTCTTGCCGTTTGAGGGAATCGTGCATACTTTGTTCTCATCAAAAACAGTGAATGGTTCCGGGTCGATGCATACCAAAGGCTCCGCGATGGTCCGGTACTTGTAGCACGCGGCCACAACAAGTGTGGGCTCGTAGAACTCCGCGCCGAAGAGCGTTGTGACTTCATCGACGTGGAACTGCTTTACCTCCCTTCCGCCGCTAGGGCCAAACTGGCTTTTTCCTTGAAGCGTTCTTCCAATGAAATTGCTGCCGTCCCAGCCTCCGCGCACGAAGGCCTTGCGGTCGTAGCCGTAAATCTCGAGCTTGCCGTCGAAGGCGTCCGTATCCGGATAGGCGCCAGCGTTGCGCACCTCGACCAGGACATCCATCTCGCTTCCGGCGAACACCTTATCGGGTGGGTTGTTCTGCATGAACGTGAGCTGCAATCCCTCAGTCCCGGTGCGGTAATCCTTTTCTGAGATGCCTTCGCCGTTGCGGTTGCGCGAGCTTCCGCATGCCGTAAGGAGCAACACAAGCAACAGAACCAGGGGCCAAGACTTTCTCATGCCCTCCTCTTCCTCTCGATGCTATATAAACATTTCGCTGCGTGAGAGGAATCAAAAATAGGCGTTGGCGCTCTTTTCATTCCAATTCAAGAAGTTAATGGCTTCTTTCAGAGCTGACGCTCAGAATCCTGACCTCATGCGAAATCGTTTCCTTGTACCCGTACGCGAGTTCGATGCTCAAAGGCGTGGTATAAGCGGGAGTCGAGCGTTGAATCCCCTGAGTGAGCAGGCATCGCGTTTCATAGCCCCCTGCCACTTCGCGCATGGGCAGGGGATAGCACTCGATGTCTCCGCCCTTGCCCTCGACATAGGAAAAGTCGGAAAACGCGATTTTCTTGATATACACTCCAGGCTTCCTTGAGCCGTCTCTTCCCAGGCAGGAGAGCGGATAATCTTCATGGTGGAGCAGGAGGCCGTCACCGGAGTTCTCCGCGCGGATAATGAACTGCACGTTCACGTCATCAGGATGTTCACCAGGCAAAACAAGTTGCTGGACCTCCGTAATCTCAATAGGGCCTCCTTGGCCGTCCACGCTTTCCAGGGTCTCGGGTTCGCAGCTCTTGGTCATCTGGCTATCAGGAGAGGGGTCGATGCACACTTGCTCTTCGAACTGCGTGCGGTACGGGTAGCAGACCGAGAACACGACGCGGGTGTCGCGGGCGTTGAGGGTAGCGGCGATGGGCTTTGCCTTGAGGATGACTCGGAGCCTTGATTTTTCTCCGGCGATGGAGGCGACGCTTTTTCCTCGAAGGGGGAAGAGCACGGTCTGTCCGGAATCCTGCGCTCCGGGGGGGACGTCCCAGGACTCAAAGAGGACAAGATCGGGTTCAATAGTAAGTTGTACCGCTCCAGGCGCTTCCCGCTCCAGTGTGTAAGCCCCGAGATTCTCAACGATGAGTGGAACCATAAACCGCTCCCCTTCAAGAACTTCCTCCGGAAGCCCCTCGTCAGGCAGGCTCAAAACCACGCCCTCAATTCCGCTGTGCAGTTTCTCGTCCGTCGCAGTCTCAGGGGTGTTGAAGCAAGCAGTAAGCAGCACCAGCGCAAGAAAAAGCAGGCTAATCCTCATGTGTCACCGGTTCGGCGATGCGAATCTGGAGCTTTTTCTCAAGCGAATAGTTGTAGTACGCAGACATGCGGAAGTAGCGTGTTGTGACTTCCCCCTGGTCGAGGAAGGCGCTGTTGCTCAGCGGCAGGGTGAGGTAGCACGGAACAAACACGTTCGGCTCCTCCTCCAAGTCCCCGGGAAGCAGAGTGTAGAACGTGTACCCCGGCTCAAACACTTCTGTACTCAGTTCGGCGCTGAAGAGCGAGCATTTGTCCAGTTCGACGCCCTCAGGCACGCCGAGGGTTAGCGAATTGATATTCATTCCGCCCTGCCAGGTGCTCTCAAGAAGCAGCCCGAAAAACGCGGTTGTGGAGACATTGTCGAGCTTCATGATAGCGGGGATGCGGTCGCTCGCTTTGATTTGGATGGGGCCTGCGCTGTTCTGAGCCAGTGGGCGCAGTTCGGAGATGTCGTTGATTTTGAGGATGTCCTCATCTTTGATGATTTGCCGCAGGCGTCTCAGCGCGTCCACCCGCTGCTTGGAGACAAAGTACTGCTTCAAGTAGGCTTCAGTGAGGAAGGGAAAATCTGCGTGGAAGCCCAGCTCATATCTCCCGACAGCAAGGTCTCCGGGCTGGAAGCTGCACTCGATAGTTTCGACGCTGTACTGCTCCACTCGGAAGTCAGCGCGCGGATAAATCTTCCCCGGGATAGCCTTTCCGCCAATGTCGGTTGCGAAGCACCGCATGTGCACATCGAAAGGCTCTTGAGGCATCCCGGTCGGGTCGACAAGGTTTTCAGCGGTGAGGGTAGCGAAGGCGACAATCTCATCCGCCGTCGTGTATTTTTTAGGATTTTTATCCACATCCTCGATGAACACCCCCAGCTTCTTCTTCGCGTTGGCGTCCACGCTTCCAGTATAGCCGTCCCCGGCAGCGATGGACATGCTACGGTTGATGCTATTGCGGAGGAGCGTGAAAACGTTCACGGGATTAATGATTTTCAAACGCTCCATGATGCTCTGCCGGTCCATGTCCACGTTATCGAGCTTGCCTCCGTTTCCAGCAACACTGGTGAGGTAGCCGTAGCCGAACGTGAACACGAGGCCGACGCAGATGAAGAAGAGCAGCCATCCCGTAAGCTTATTGGGCTCATAGGCCTGTACAATAAAGATGGTGCCAAGGAGCAGGATGGGGATGTCCGTCCACTCGAAGAACCCGAAGGTCGGAACAAAGCTGAGCGCCCAGATAATAAAGAAGTCGAAGAGCACAAGGTAGATGAAGTTGAGCCGGAAGCGGCTGTCGTTCTTTTTGTAAGTCGCTCCTCGCGCCAGGTAGAAGACCATGATGAACGCGAGGTGGATAACCGCGCCAAAGTTTCCCGTGCGCAGGCTCATGGTCATAAGCCCATAGACAGGAATCCAGAAGAGCATCTTCTCCGTGAAATCCTCGCGGTCAGTATGCACAAGCATCTGCACGCAGAATATCAGGAAAACAATCAGGTCGAGGCCAACTACCGCGATGTAGCCCTGAGCGAGGCTCGGCAACTCGAGAATGATATAAAAGACCGCGACAATCGCGACAAAGAGCCGCAGTCCCGCGTGTTTGCGATTGAGCACAAAGGTTCCAACCAGGGCGAGAAGCACCAGAAGCGGGCCTTTAAAGATAAAATACAAGTCAGCGATATTCGCGAGGTCCCTGAGCGAAGTGACGCTTCCATATTTTGTCAGGTCAAATCCAGCGAAGGGATACGCGAGGTCCGCTAAGATGTTGACCAGGAGAGCGATAACAACAAAAAGGAGTCCTGAGCTGGTCCAGGGGGTTGTCGGCGGGTTGATGGCGCCATAGACATCCCCAGCGCCGCTCTTCACTCCCTTCCACGTGTCTGATCCAGCGGTTTTGACTTCGTCTCGGGTGTTTCTCGCGGCGTTCCGAGGCTCTTCGCTAACGAACCTCTTGGTTTCTTGGACAACGCGGGTGCCCCACTGCTTAGTCGCGTCAGCTAGCTTGCCCATCGCCCGGGCCTCAGCGGCGGCGACCTCGGCGTTTTGCTCTGCCTCAGGTGCAGTCACCAGACACCTCTTTTTTACTGGTCATCAAGAACGACCTGGAGCCTTCTCACTTCAAGCCTAGTATCAGGGATGATTTTCAGGCTGTTCGAGCCAGGCTCAAGATAGCGGTCCAGGATGAGGCTCCATTCAAACTCGTCATGCCGCGTCATGAACGTCTTCCTGCCATTGATAACAATCTCCGCGGCCTTGTCTTCCCGGTCGTCGGTGAAGAACATCGTGAAGTTTGCGCTCTTGCGGCGAGCGTTGATGTCTCTGAGCTGGTCAGAATCAATATCGAAATAGTAGGTGAAGCTGGGGATGTCCTTAAGGTTGGTTGTGACCTTAATCTGGTCGATGAGGTAGCGTCCCTTAGCGCTCTTGAACTCGAGCGTGTTCTGGCCCTCAATGAGCAGTTTGGAATCAAATTGCAGCGGTCTCGGCACTCCGCAGTCAGGCACCGAGCTGTAGATGGCGCGCTCATTAACAAGAATATCGAGCACTCCGATGCGATTGTTCTCGCATTCGGGCAGGAAGCGCAGCGTCGCCTTTTCTATGTTGCCTGCCTCCTCTTTACCCAGTACGAAATCCACTCTCGCCCGCTGGCTACTGGAATCGACGATATCAGAAGTGACCTTGAAGTTCTCAATCAGGTACTCATTCGTTCTCCAGAACGCGATGCCTGGATTAGAGACCTTAAATGTGAGCGTGTTGTCCGTGCTCAGCGCGTCCTTCTGGACCCGGATAGGGTCGGCGTTGACCTTCTCGATGGGCCCTGCCCAGAGCAGCTTGCCGTTGAGTTCAATGATGAGGTCTCCCTTCGACTTCTTCACCGAGAAGCTGAGCAGCGTATTCTCAGCTTGAGCAGTATCCCGAAGAGAAAAGTCAATGTCCCGCGTCTGCTCGCCAAAGAGCGATTTCTTGACATAAAAGGAAGCGACGTCCTTGAGCACGGTCGCGGTTGTGGTGCTATACAGCGTCAGGCTGGGCAGGGTGTGGTCAATCTCGTCTTCCGAGAAATGTTCCATCAGGACGCTAGAATCTTCGAGCAGAACATCCTCCGTGCGGGGTCCGAAATCCCGGTTCGATGCGTTCTCGCCGATGATGTCCAAGCGGTCTTGGCTGGGGAGGAAAAGGATGTAAAGAATGATAAGGGCGGAAATGACAGCGATGAGCACCGCTGCGTTCATAGCTGCTTTTCGCATGGAATCACCAAAGTCTTGTCGACAATCTGAGCGGGATACTATATAAATGTTATGCCTTGCGAGTTGGGAAGGCGTCTGTCCAGCTCAAAATAGCTTGAACCGATGCTCAGATGCAGGATAGAGGAGTTCAACGCCCATTCCCTGGCAATCCATAAGGAGGTGGAGCAAGAGGTTCAAAGATGCGAGTGCGGCCCAAAGGTCCGGGGCGAAGCGGAACGCGAGAAAAGAAGCTATCGCCGCGACAAAGAGATTGTGGGTCAGTTTTCTATGCAAATCCGCATGGAAATCGAGCTTCTTCATGAGAAAGTCAAAGGACGGGATAAAATGGAAGAGCGTAATAAGAAGCGCTGCCCGAAAGCTCAGAAAGAACAAGCAGGCAAGGAACACAACGAGCTGCGCCATAACATGGATTTTGAACTTCATGGAAACGTCCAGACAGCGCCCCTATTATAATGCTACTTTTTTTCGGATACTTTTATATAACAACTTCCAGCTTCAAACCGTATGAAACAGCTCTCATCCGAGCGCGGGAAACACCATCTCAAGGTGGACACGCAGGACGATTTGTGGTACCTGAGCCAGATTATCGACTCGGGAGATTTTGTCTCTGGCAAGACGCTTCGTAAGATGAAGACCGGTACGCAGGACGACCGCACGCAGAAAGCGGCGAAAGTCCCTGTTTTCATCAAAATCCAAGTCGAGAAAGTCGAGTGGGGAGACACCCTGCGCGTCCTCGGTAGGGTCGTGGAAGGCCCCGAAGACCTCTCCCATGGCGAGCACCATAGTTTTGTCCTGGAACCCCATACCGAATTCACGCTTGAAAAGCAGCGCTGGCTCTCCTACCAGAAAGAAAAGCTGGAGGAGGCGTGCGCGCAGCAGCAAGCCCCGATTCTCATCGCGGTCCACGACCGTGAAGAAGCCTATCTTGCCGTCACCAAGCGCTCCGGGTATGAGCTAGTCGCGCATCTTCAGGGAAAAGTCGCGAAAAAGGGGATGGACTCCGGAACGCTTCCCAATTTCTACGAAGAAATTATCCAAAAGCTCGCGGAGCTCACAGGGCGCCTCAAGCCCTCGGTGATAGTCATCGCCTCACCCGCCTTCTGGAAAGAAGACCTGATGAAGCACCTTCCGGCAGAAATGAGAAAGAACGTCGTCCTCGCGACCTGCTCTTCCGTAGGCAAGGAAGCGATTGACGAGGTTCTCAAGCGAGAAGAAGTCAAAACCGCCCTCTCAGCCGACCGCACCACTAAAGAGCTCAAATTAGTCGAAGCCCTTCTCAAGGCGCTCGCCACCACAGCGAAAGTCGCGTATGGAGAAAAGGAAGTCGCGAGAGCGGTCGAGGCTGGCGCAATCGAAGAGCTCTTAGTCACGGACGGCTTCATCAAGGAAAAGAGAGAAGCGAACCTCTTCGAGCCTGTTGAGCAATTGCTCAAAGAAGCCGATAGCCAGAAAGCGCCCATCCACGTCATCTCCTCCAAGAACGACGCGGGCATGCGCCTCGACGGTCTGGGCGGGATTGCCGCGATGCTCAGGTACAGACTTTCTTAACTTAAGGACAATCGGAATGTTTATATCTGTCTGGGGCTGGGAGAGCGTATGGATGAAAACAGAGCACCCTTGGGTATCTGGCTAATCTCGCTATTCTCAATCATTGAATGCTTGATTTTCCTCTTGTCAGCGGGTGCAGTAATGCTTGTTTTTGGTGCGATTGCAGGTGGAGTAGGCATTGTCATGGCTCTGCTGCTCCTTTCACCCATCTTATTTGCGATTGTTACATCAATTGGGCTTCTACGGCTTAAACGATGGTCAAGAATTGTTATGATGGTTTTGTTAGGGGTTTATTTTTTCATAATGATTTACGAAAACTATCTCCTTTTCCTACAAGCTAAGCAGGGATTCCAAAGCGGGTTCGAATTTGCAAAAACAGATATCCGTTCTTTACTCTTTCTTGTAAGCTGGTATTTCTCCCCTCTAAAATTACTCTTAATAGCCTGGGCAGAGATGTATCTAGGTTTCAATAAAAACATCAAGCGGATATTTTCAAAGGTCCCTCCAGAAGGCCAGGCAAGACCGCTTAAGCGACCCGATTCTTCACCAATTCTTCGACAACACTAGGGTCCGCGAGCGTCGTTGTATTCCCGACATCCGCTTCCCCGGAGGCAATCGCTTTGAGAATCCTTCTCATGATTTTCCCGCTTCTCGTCTTCGGCAGCCCCTCAGCGAACTGGATGAAATCCGGCTTCGCGATAGGCCCCATCGTCGTCGAGACATGTTGAATGAGTTCTTGCTTCAGCTGTTCCGAAATCGGAATCCCATGCTTAAGCGTGACAAACGCATAGAGGCACTGCCCTTTAATCGGGTGCGGTCTTCCAACTACTCCCGCTTCGGCGACAGAGGGATGGCTCACAAGAGCGCTCTCTACTTCCGCGGTTCCAAGGCGGTGCCCCGATACCTTGATGACATCGTCGACTCTCCCCATCAGCCAGATGTCGCCATTCTCGTCCACGCGAGCCGCATCGCCAGTAGAGTATTCGCCTTTATACTTGTCCCAGTAGGTCTCGATGTACCGGTCATGGTTCCCCCACACCGTGCGCATGAGCCCTGGCCAGGGATGAGTGATAGCGAGGTAGCCCCCTTCATTGCGCTGCGCAAGCCCACCTTCTTCATTGTAGACCACAGGCCGCACGCCGAAAAAGGGTCTGCACGCGCATCCGGGTTTGAGGGTCATGGCGCCAGGCAGCGGAGAAATCAGGATTCCGCCAGTCTCAGTTTGCCACCACGTGTCAACGATAGGGCAGCGTCCGCCGCCAATAACCGTATGGTACCACATCCATGCTTCCGGGTTGATGGGCTCGCCAACACTGCCGAGAAGTCGCAAACTCGAGAGGTCATGCTTTTTCACAGGCCCGTCGCCGAAGCGCATCAGCGCGCGCAAAGCTGTCGGAGCGGTATACAGCACAGATACCTTATAGTTCTCGACAATCTGCCAGAAACGGTCGTTGTCTGGATAGGTCGGCACGCCTTCGAACATCAAAACAGTAGCGCCATTAGCCAAGGGCCCATAGACAATATAACTGTGCCCCGTCACCCATCCGACGTCAGCCGTGCACCAGTAAATGTCCTTGTCGCTGTAATCAAAGATATAGCGATAGGTAAGATACGTATAGAGCAGATAGCCAGCGGTCGTGTGCAGCGCTCCTTTCGGCTTGCCTGTAGTTCCAGACGTATACAAAATAAAGAGCGGGTCTTCGGCGTCCATCTCCGTCGCGGGGCACGCTCCGTGTGTGGAGCGCATCTCGTCATGCCAGTACACGTCACGGCCTTTCTTCATCGCAGCGTTGTTCTTGATGTGCTGAACCACAATTACCTGCTCGACACTCTGGCAGTCAGTTAGCGCGGCGTCAGCCATGCCTTTGAGGTCGAACTCTTTTCCCGAGCGCCTTCCTCCGTCCGCGGTGATGAGCACTTTCGCCTTGGAATCATCAAGGCGGTCTTTAAGCGCCGCGCTCGAGAACCCTGCGAAGACAACGCTGTGGATAGCGCCTATTCTCGTGCAGGCCAGCATCGCGATGACAGCCTCAGGAATCATAGGAAGATAAACGCAAACCCGGTCTCCTTTCTGAACTCCTTTTTTCTTGAGGACGTTCGCGAAACGGCAGACCTCGTCGTGCAGCTCGCGGTACGTGAGCCTTCGTTTGTCCTCTTCCCGCTCGCCTTGCCAGAGAATCGCGACTTTCTCGCCCTGCGTTTCGAGATGGCGGTCGAGGCAGTTGGATGAGACATTAAGCTTTCCGCCGCGGAACCAGGTGAATCTGCATGTCTCTTTATCCCAATCAAACACCGAATTCCATGGTCGCATCCAAGCGAGTTCTTTCGCCTGCCGCGCCCAGAACTGCTCCGGCGCGTGAATCGACTCCTCGTAGAGCTTGTGGTACTCAGCGAGGCTCTTGATGCGCGCCTTCGCCTTGAACGCCTCAGGAGGCGGGAATCTACGGCCTTCGTCCTGTATATGCAGAATAGCGGGATCCATGATGCCTCTTTTTGGGTGATTTAGGGGCCGGGATATTATAAGGGTTGCGATTGTATGACCATCAACTTTTTATACCCGATTGTGTTTTGGAGCGTAAAATTGTGGGGGTATACGAAATGGAACCATTCTTAGCAGTGACATTTGTCATCACCCTGGCCGCGCTCATCTACGTGTTCGCGAAGGCCAGGAGCATCGCGCGCAAAGACCCAGGCACCGAGAAGATGCAGGAAATCGCTCATGCCATCCATGAAGGGGCTATGGCGTTTCTCTTCCGCGAGTACAAGGTGCTCGCTATCTTCGTTATCGTCGTCGCCTTGGTCTTAGGGTATTTCTTCAAACCCCTGCAGGCCATCGCGTTTGTGTCCGGAGCCATCCTTTCGGTTCTCTCAGGCTACATCGGCATGTCCATCGCGACTAAAGCTAACGTGCGCACGACAGCGGCGGCGAGAAAAGGTCTCGCGGGCGCGCTCGATGTCGCGTTTTCATCCGGCAGCGTCATGGGCTTCTCAGTCGTCGGACTCGGCCTCTTTGGAGTCGCGCTGTTCTATGCTATCACCAAAGACCCCAACGCAATTATCACCTTCGGCTTCGGCGCATCGTCCGTTGCCCTCTTCGCGAGGGTCGGAGGCGGCATCTACACCAAAGCCGCTGACGTCGGAGCGGACCTTGTCGGCAAGGTCGAAAAAGGCATTCCCGAAGACGACCATCGCAATCCTGCTGTCATCGCTGACAACGTCGGCGACAACGTCGGCGACGTCGCTGGCATGGGCGCGGACCTCTTCGAGAGCTACGTCGGCTCGATTCTCGCGACCATGGTCATCGCGCTCGGAATCACAAGCGGCCTTGGTGGCGCGAATGTGGGATTCAGCGCTCCCTATGTGCTCCTGCCGATTGCCCTTGCGGCTGTCGGCATCGTCGCGAGCCTGATTGGCGCCTCTTTTGTCAAGCTCAAGTCTGAGAAAGGCGTGCACGCGGCGCTCAACCGCGGGCTGATTATCGCGTCGGTTCTCTTGATTCCCTTGACCTGGGCTCTGGTGAAATATATGCTTCCCGCAAGTTTCTTCCTGGGAGCGACAACCTACGCTAGTATGGGCATCTTCTATGCGACCGTAGCAGGCCTCGTTGCGGGAGTCGCTATCGGCTACCTGACGCAGTACTACACCGCTTTTGAGTACAAGCCGACTCAGCGCGTTTCAGAAGCAGCCTGCACCGGCGCGGGAACTAGCATTATCGAAGGGCTTGCGAACGGCATGATGTCAACAGTCTTGCCGGTGCTTGTCATTTGCGCTGGGATTTGGG
>JAUSJW010000078.1 GCA_030647105.1 Nanobdellota archaeon
GAGAATTGGGAAGACGTTCCCGCTGATATCAGGAAGACCTACGAAAAATTAGGCATCCCCGAAGCGGAAAAGAAGGCCCTTGCGGGTGTCGGCGCGCAGTATGAATCAGATGTCATCTACCACAAGCTCAAAGAGGAGTGGGAGAAAAAAGGAGTTATCTTCCTCGACTGTGACGAAGCGGTTAAGCAGCATCCCGAACTCGTCAAGAAGTATTTCATGACAACCTGTGTTCCCATCGGCCTGCACAAGTTCTCAGCCCTCCACGCCGCGGTCTGGAGCGGCGGAACCTTCATTTATATCCCAAAAGGAGTCAAGCTCGACCTGCCCCTGCAAGCGTATTTCAGGATGAACGCGAAGCAGGGTGGCCAGTTCGAGCATACCTTGATTATCGTCGATGAAGGCGCCGAAGTTCAGTATATTGAAGGGTGCTTTACGAAAGGAAACATTGTGACAACGAATCCGGATTATAAACTCATTGAAGATATCAAAGCGGATGAGAAGGTCCTAACCAGTGAAGGGGAGTTCAAGAAAACCAGAGATGTTCAATCTACTCCGTATACAGGCACCATCTGCACCATTGAGCTCTGGGGGGACAGCACTCAAAAAATCGAAGTCACCCAGGAGCATCCCTTCCTCTATGTCGACAGGCAGAGAAAGAATGAGCGCAATAAGACGTTCGCTCCACGCTGGAATCTCCCCTGCTATTTTAGGAAAGGCGATTATCTGGTAGTGCCTATCAACAAGACGGTGAAGTCAGAAGAAACCCATACATTCACGATAGAGAGGTATATCCATAATAAGAAGATATCCGTAGATGTCATCGTTCCCCTCATTCCGGAGTTTTTCAGGCTGGTGGGGTATTATCTCGCAGAAGGAAGCGTGAGCAGCGACTCGTATCTCAATTTTTCTTTCAATACAAACGAGAAAGAGTATATTGAGGATGTCAAGGCCTGTCTCAAAAAGGTCTTTGATTTTGAAAAAACACTCGAAATGGAGCACAAGAAAAATCATGGAACGTCGGTCGTTGTATGTTCAGTCGAGCTCGCGCGCCTTTTCAAGCAGTTCGGAACGAAATGCGACAACAAAGCATTACCCTCCTGGATGATGTACGAAAAGCCCGAGCATCAGCAAGAGCTCATTAAATGCTGGTTTAGAGGCGATGGGAACTATTACAACAAAAAGACCCGCTCAGGGTTTATCAAAGAAGTTTTCAGAATAAACACGACTTCCTTGAAGCTGCTGAGACAGGGGAGAGATATCCTGCTGCGCCTGAAGATCGTCGCATTCATGAACGCGCGTGACCGCTCTAAAGATAAGAGAAAGACGATGTACACGCTTGGCATCACTGGAGAGTACATGCAAGTGTTTGGAGCGCTCGTTGGAATTGAAGTAAGGGACAGGCTAAATGGGAAGAAGCGGGCGTCTCTTTTTGGAATCAATGAGAAATTTGCCTTCCTCCCTATAAAAAGTATCACCAAAAGGGAAGTGGAGAATCTTCCCGTCTACAATTTTGGTGTAGAAGAGCATGAAACATACACTGTGGGGGGTGTCGCTGTACACAACTGCTCCGCTCCTCAGTATGCCCAGAACTCTCTCCACGCCGGCTGCGTCGAAATCCACGTCCTCAAGGGTGCGAGAGCGAGATACTCTTCAATTGAAAACTGGAGCAGAAACACCTACAACCTCAACACCAAGCGCGCGGTCGTCGAGGACGACGGCGTTATCGAATGGATAAATGGAAATATGGGCTCATGTGTAACCATGCTCTACCCCTCTTCTTACTTGAAAGGCGACCGCTCCAAGAGCGACTTCATCGGCATCGCCTTCGCGGGAAAAGACCAGAACCAGGACACCGGCTGCAAGGTGGTACACGCGGGCAAGAACACCAGTTCGCACATCATTTCAAAGAGCATCAGCAAGGACGGCGGAATCACCTCCTATCGAGGTCTTCTTAGTGTCAGAAAAGGCGCCACCAACGCTGTCTCGAACGTCGTATGCGATGCGCTGATGATGGACAACAAGTCAAAGTCCAACACCTTCCCTTATATGGACATCAAAGAGAGCACGGTCGAAATCGCCCACGAGGCCACCGTCGGCAGAATCAGCAAGGAGCAGATATTCTACCTCATGAGCCGCGGCCTCGACGAGGAAACGGCTACAAAGATGATTGTCTCGGGCTTCGTTGAGCCCATTGTCAAGGAACTGCCGCTCGAATACGCGGTTGAGCTCAATCGCCTCATTGAATTGGAAATGGAGGGCTCGCTTGGCTGATGGAGCCCGCCTGGTTCTCGGACTATAGAAAGAAGGCTCTCGAAAAAGCGAAAAATGCGGCTCTTCCCGAATTCAAGTATGGTCTCGCCATTACCATCAAGCCTGACTTTGATTTCTCAACGTTAATAGGAGGAGAAGCGAAAGTCAAGGCGATGACAAAGGTTCCATCGGGAGTAGAAGCGACCGAAGGAAATGCGTTTCCCAAGAAGTTCGAATCATTCTTTAAGGAATTTGAAGAGGATACCCATAAATTGTTTTGGCTCCATCAGGCGCACGCGAATCGATTCCTCTCCATAACTATCCCAGAAAACAAGAACATCGAGCAGGCGATAGAAATCGACGAGTCTGTCGAGAAAGGCCCGCTCTTTGAAACCATTTTCATCCACGCAAAGAAAGGAAGCTCCTCGAAAATCATTCTCAGAAGGGACGGAACGCTCAAAACAGGGTATGTCAGCGACGATATCCGCGTCATCGCGGAGCCCAGAAGCAAAATTGAAATTATCACCATTCAAAACCTCCCTAAAGACTGCACGGCCATCCAACGCAGAGCCAGCCGCGCAAAAAAAGCCGCTGTAGTGAACTGGATAGACCTCTGCTTCGGCGCGACGTACACCAAATCAGACATGTGGAACGACCTCGTCGGAGAAGAAGCGCAAGGCACCATCACCGTGCTCTTCAATGGCACGGGAACGCAAAAACAGGATTTTTACACCGCTTCGAGGCATCTCGCGCCTTATACGACGTCAGATATCCTCACAAAAGGCGTCCTCAACAAGCAAGCCAAAGGACTGAGCCGAGGCCTTGTCAAAATCGCCCAGAACGCCCAGGGAAGCAACGGCTATGAGAAACAGGACCTTCTTCTGCTCAGCCCCGACGCGGAGGCGGACGCCATTCCCAATCTCGAAATCGATAATAATGAAGTGCGCTGCACGCACGGTTCGACCATCGGCCAAATCGACGCCGAAAAGCTTTTCTACCTCATGAGCCGCGGCCTGAGCAAGGAAGCTGCCACCCGAAAGATTGTCGAGGGCTATTTCGCCCCGGTCCTGGAGCATTTCACCGACCCTCAAGTAAGAGAGAAGATGGAAGCGAGCATCCTCGCGCTCCTGGAGGAGTAAGATGCCGACGAAAGAAGACACCATCGAGATGCTCAAGAAGGTCGAAGACCCCGAGTTAGGGCTGGACATTTGGACCCTGGGGCTCATCTATACTATCGATATCAAGGAGAGCCACCTCAAAATTAAAATGACCTTCACCTCTCCCATGTGCCCCTACGGCCCGATGCTGCTCGACATGGTAAGAGAAGGCGGAATCAAGGCAGGATTCGAAAGTGTGGAAGTTGAAATCACCTTCGACCCCATCTGGAAACCGAGCGATGAAGTGAAAATGCTTCTAGGAATCGCGTGAAACCTATGAACAACGCCCTTGCGACCAAGCTGAGAAAGGACTTCCCGGTATTGAATAAGTATACCTATCTCGATAGCGCGGCGACGAGCCAGAAGCCCAAACAGGTGATCAAAGCTATGACACGGTTTTATGAGGAGCAGAACGCGAACATCCACCGCGGCGTCTACAAGCTCAGCGAGCAAGCGACGATACTCTACGAAGACGCGCACACGGAAGTCGCGGACTTCATCGGCTCCGAGCAGGAAGAGATTGTTTTCACGAGAAACACAACCGAATCCATCAACCTCCTAGCCTACACCATTCAGAACATCATGCCGACGCGCAAAGAGATTGTCCTCACAGAGCTCGAGCACCATTCCAACCTCGTGCCCTGGCAGCAGTTCGCGAAAAGACACGGCATGAAGTTAAAGTTTATTCCCGTAAAAAAAGACTTCACGCTTGATTATGGAGCGGCGGAAAAGCTGATTTCGAAGCAGACAGCCATCGTCGCGGTCAATCATGTTTCTAATGTCTTCGGCACCATCAACGACGTCGAAAAGCTGGTTTCCCTGGCCGCGTCAAAAGGAGCGCTCTCCGTCGTCGACGGCGCCCAGGCCGT
>JAUSJW010000081.1 GCA_030647105.1 Nanobdellota archaeon
CGACATCGCCTTCGGCAACCGCTACGGTTGCCACACGATTCTCGTCAACCCCCTAACCAAGAGATATGAGAACGCGCTCTCCGCCTGGGTCGCGGGATGGGAAAGAAAATTGATACGTGATTAAGCAAAGAAACTCCTCACCCTCTCGCTCCACCTTTTCGTAATCTGCATCTTCCACTCGGGCGGGAAGCATTTCGCGTAGTGCTCCCACGTATAGCGGGCATCCATAAACACAACGACCCCTCGGTCGGTCTCTGAGCGAATGCATCTTCCAGCGTTCTGCATGGTCTTGGTGATGGCGGGATAAATGTACCCGTAATTCATCCCCTCGCCATACTTGTCATCATAATAGGAAATCAAGTCTTTGGTCTCCAAATCCGGCTTCTGCAATGGCACACCCACAACCACCACGCACTTCAAGTCATCGCCCGGCAAGTCAATCCCCTCTCCAAAACTTCCGCCTGTCACCGCAAGAAGCGCAGCTCCTCTTTCTCTCGCTCCTCTGAATTTGTCGAGCATCGCGGCCTTCTGCTCCTTGCTCATGCCCGGAACTTCAGTCAGAATCAGCCGCGTGCAGAGCTGGTCGAAATATTTCTTCACGTCATTCCGTAAACTATAACTGGGAAAAAACAGTAAGGTATTGCCGGGCACAGCCTTCACGATATCCGCGCAAATCGAGGCAATCTGCTCGTACTGTTCAGCGTTGCGGTACGTGAATTTAGTCGTCACGTCCTCAATCACCAGATTCAGCCGATGCTCCTCGGTGAAGGGGTCGACGTACTGCTTAATCTCATAGTTCTTCAATCCGAGCAAATCAGCGTACATCTCCGGAGGCGTCAGCGTTCCAGACATCAGGATGCTGTTCTCGCAGTCCTGGAAAACCTGCCGAGTAATCAACGACGGGTCAAGGCAGGTATAGCGCAGCGTCAATTGCGGTCCCTGTTTTCCGGCAACGCGCAGGATGCTTCGGCAGTAGCCCGCGTCCGAACCCTTCCACGACGCCAAAAACGCCGCGACGACGCTTACAAAACTCTGCTTCTGCTCCTCTAAAATAATATTCCCAAAAATAGCGAGCTGCTGTTGGGTCTGGTCGTAGGAGAACCGCTTTTCAAGCGCCTTGGTGAACTCTCCCTTGAGGACAAACCCCTCCTCTTGCCCCTCTTCAATCTGTGCGTCGAGCTCTTTGAGAACAGAAACGATTGCGACAAGTCTTTCCTCCACTTCGTCGTGCTTGTACTTTTTAGCCTCGGAAATTGCCCGCTCAAGGACGAATGTCGAAAGCTTCTCAGACATCATCTCCCGGCATCTTCCAGGCAGGTTGTGCGCCTCATCCACGACAATGACACAGTCTTCGATTTTCTTGTCCGCGCGCTTGAAGAAACTCTCGCGAATGTGCTGGTTGAAAATGTAATTGTAGTCCGCGATCACAACCTGCGCCTCTTTCGCGAGCAGAGCCGCGATTTCATACGGGCAGACGTGGCACTCCCGGCTCACATCGATAATCGTTTTGGTATCCGCGGGAGCTTTCGTAGCAATCTGTAGTAGCGCCTTCTTTGCAAGGCTGCTTGTCTGCCCATGCTCGCGCAGGTTCGTGTAATACTCGCATACGTCCTCGTTGCGCAGCGATTTGCAGTATTCCTGGAACTCGCCGGACTGCATCTGCTGCGACCCGGGCTGGCAGCACATCCACTTCTTCGCGATGAGGTCGCAGCATGTGAACTTCAGGTTGAACGCGTCCTTGATGTCTTTCAAAGTCTGCACAGCAAGCGCATGTTGGGTATGTCGCGATGTCAAAAAGAACACAGTCTTGCCGTGCTCGATGGCGTACTTGAGGCACGGCCCGAGCGCTGCAATCGTCTTCCCTAATCCTGTCGGAGCGTGCGCGAGCAAGTGCTTGCCTTCTTTGAGGCAGAGTTCGACATCTTTCACGAGCCGTTCTTGCTCGGGGCGAAGCTTCTCATACGGGAACAGGAGTGCGGAATCCACGTCTCAAAGCAATGCCAGCTTTCTTATAAGCGTATTGCCTCAAAATCCGGAAAGATTCCGGCGAAACAATCTACAAACTCCAGGCCTTTCACGAAATCTTTATATAGAAACACGCACACACTCCGCACATGATGAACGCGAACAGCTTCGGATTTGCAAGTCTGAGCTTGTTCGTCATCGTCATTTAAGGCTTTCCCCCAAGCAGAGATATCTTAAGGGGAAAGCCGTGATTCAAGATATTTCTGCGTCCATGCATGAAGCAAGCGATTGTTACAGGATGCACCTCCGAATTCGGCGAGGCATACGTGAACGTCTTGGAGTCCGCAGGCTATCCTGTCGTGGGAATTTCGCGCAGCGCCCATGAGTCAGGGAATCATGAGCATGTCTCACTCGACCTCTCCGACAGCCAGGCGACCGCGCGCTTTGTCCACAAAAGGGATCTGGCAGGCCTCGAGCATCTGGTGCTTGTCCATGGCGTCGGCAGCTTTGTGTTCGAGGAGCATCCAGGCCCCATGGACCTGGAAGCCTACACGTCGAATTATCTCACGTTCATGCATCTCGCGGAGCCGCTCAGGTATCGCGTCATGCATGAGACACGCGCTCAGCTCACAGTCGTCAGCTTCGGCTCTGTGAGCGACCGCTACGAGGTCCCGTTCTGGCAGACCTATTCGCGCTGCAACCGCCAGCGCAAGGAGAAATTGCGCGACTGGGCTGTGCAGTCGCATGGGCGGATTTCCGCGGTCTTCATCACGCTCGCGACCATCGACACGCGGTGCCAGCGAGAGATGCGCCCCCACGCGGATCGCGCGTATTGGGCTTCCCCTCAAAGCGTCGCAGAGAAAACGCTTCCCGCCATCCTCTCCCCGTCAGGATACTGGGCAGAGCTCGCTCCGTTCGCTCCTCCGCCAGAGCGGCTCACCGACGCGTATTACGCGAATCTTCCCGCTATCCGCGACAAATGGATGCGTGAAATGGGACGCACCGTCGATAAAATACAGTCAAAACCAAACCTTTAAAAACCGCCTAAGAAACCTAGAGAACTCTACATAGATAATGTAGGATATAGGTTAATGAGTTGGGGGATATGGACGAAACAATATTCAACGTGTTTTTCCGCGAGAAGCCTGCGCATATGATGATTCATCTCAAGAACAGCGCAACTGAGATGTACGCGTCCTCCCTCGCGAAGAAAGTCGACTGCACCTACTCGCATGTTGTCAAGATTCTTCAGGAGATGGAAAAATCCGGCCTGGTAAACTTCGAGAAAACAGGAAGGCTCAAGTTGCTCTCATTGACCAAGAAAGGCGAGCAAATTGCGGAAAAGATTGAAGCGATTAAGAATCTGCTTTGAATTTATAATTGGCGACACAAGTACTCTATATTCTATTCGCAAATTATGTTTGGAGGACAGAAAAAATTTATAGGAAACTTCTGTCCTCCACTATTATTCTAACAATTCTTCCATCTGCATCCGCGTCAAGGCGTCTTTAGACAATTGCAGGAACGCGTCTTCAGACACTGAAGGGAAACATCCGCCAGCGGCGCCGGAATGCCCGTGCGCCTCTCCACCCACACTTTCCAGGAGCGGCTTGAGCACCGCGAGGCAATCAAACTGTTTCGAGCGCAAGCTTACTTTTGTCTTGTGTTCCATGCGCGAGAGCAAAAGCGCAGTCTCACCTTTTTCCTTGAGAAGCGCTTCAGCGAGCGCCCCGACAATTTGCGGAGAGACGGCGAATCCCGCGTTCACAATTCGAAGTCCGTCTTTTTCATGCAGGGCTTCAGGGTGGCTTTGCACCCACTCCTTTGCCTTTGTCAGTTCTTTGCGGAACGTGATGTAAGATTCACCTGCTTTTCGTTTGAGGTCGCTGTCGCCGACGCAGGCTCCTACACCTGCCACCGGATTTCCAGAGCGTCCGCATGCGTGCAGGAGCAGGGCGAAATCGCGGGCCTCTTTGGAGAGCGCGTCCTGTTCGCCAGCCAAAAGGTACTGCTCTTGGAACGGTGTTTTGATTTGTAGATGGCGCTCTAAAGCTCCGGCGAGCTTCGATAGTTGTTCATCGTTCAGCTCGTGCAGCCGCAGAGACACATCGAGCTCCGCGTCCTTCAAGACTGCGCCCGCCTTCTCCCCGCACGATTCAGCGAGCACGTATTTCAGCGCCCGTGTTTGGTAGCCGAGCAGTTGCACGCCCTTCTTAGTGCTGATGCTTCCCGCGGAAACGCATTCGGCCAGCAGAAGATGGTGCAGTTCGCTTTCCAGCTCCTGCCGGTCGCCAAGCGCGCCGACAATCGAGAGGTGCGCGTGGCTTCGGATGCCGGGCCAGAGCGCGCGGCAGAATAAATAAGAGATGCCCGCGCTGCTGATGCTTTCGGGGCCTTCTCCATAATGCAGGGGATTGAGCATGCGGGGATGCGCTTCTCCAGGATGATGGTCAATAATGAGGACTTCCTTGTTCGCAAGGGCGCGGAAGATGGAGGCGGAAGCCCCGGCTCCGGTGTCGGCGAAGAGGAGTGTGCCATGCGGCTCCTTCGCGAGCTGGTCGAGCAGTTCCGGGTCTGGCTGCGTGACAAAGGAGCAGGCGTAGGGAATGCGCAGGGCTTGGAAAGTGAGTGACAGGAGCGCGGCGGAACTGATGCCGTCAGCGCCGTCATGCGCCACAATCTTGACTGATTTCGGCTTGAAGGCGCTCGCGTGTTCTGAGATCGTGTCAAGAAAACTCATGAGCCGAATCTCCGCTCGCGCTTCCTGTATTCGGCTATCGCGTTCTCCAGGTCTTTTTTCGTGAATTCCGGCCAGAGCTTGTCTGTGAAATACCATTCAGCGTAGGAGCCTTGCCAAAGCAGGAAGTTGCTCATCCGCTGCTCTCCACCTGGCCTGATAATCAAATCCGGTTCAGAAGGAATCCACAGGCGCTGCGAAATTGAATTTTCATTCACCCCAGCCATTGGAATCTTATCTTTTACCATCTTTTTGACAGCGTCAACAATTTCTTGCCTTCCGCCATACGCCATCGCGAGATTCAGAGTCCTGCGCCCTGGCTTGTTCTCATTCATAACCTTCCGCATGCTCTCCCGCATGTCAGAGGGAAACATCTCTAACCTGCCGATGAAGTGGATATTGAAGGGTTCGAATTTCTTTTCGAGCTCCGCACGCTTCTCAAGGAAGCTCTCAATAGATTCACGGAACATCTGGAAGAGGACCTCTTTCTCGATTTTCGAGCGTTTGAAGTTTTCGATGGAAAATGTATATAGCGTGAGTTCACGCACCGGAAGTTCGCCACACCACCGAAGAAGCTGCTTCACTTTTTCTGCGCCGAAGCGGTGGCCCTCCCAGTCCGGAAGCCCCTTCTTCTTCGCGTAGCGGCGATTGCCGTCGAGAATAATCGCCACGTGCAAAGATGCATCCCCCATACCTTCTTTTCGCAGGGAGATGGTTTAAATAAGTTGTGACAAGAATTTCGTGGCGGTCGGCGAGGAGCTATGCTCCGAGTAGGCCGAAGGCCGTCGACCGCCCCCTTAACAAATTAAACGAGCTATTGCATCGTTTTCAGAATATCCAACACTTCTTGCGCGTGCCCTTCCGGCTTCACCAGTTTCCACTCCCTCGCAATCTCTCCTTTAGGATCAATCAAGAAGGTGCTTCTCAGCGTCCCCATCATCGGCTTGCCGTAGAGTATCTTCTTCCCCCAGGCTCCATACTCCTTCTGCACAACACAGTCTGGATCCGAGAGCAGGCGGACATTGAGGCTATACTTTCCGATGAATTGCATATGGCTCTCACATGAGTCTCTGCTCACTCCCAAGGTTACAGCATTGCGCTCCTCAAACGCCTTAGCGAGCTTAGTGAACTCTTCAGCTTCAATAGTGCATCCCGGCGTGTCATCCTTCGGGTAGAAATAGAGCACAACCCACTTGCCTCTGAACGCTGACAGCGAAACAGGTCCCTGAGGGCTTTCCAATGTGAACTCTTTGGATTTCATGTGTGCGCCTCGTTTGAGTAGTCTGTCGTGGCGTGCGGCGAGGACCCCTGGTCCGAGTAGGGCATTTTGCCGCGCAAAATGACCGTCGCACGCCTTAATCTTTTTATTTTTATCTTCCCTAAACTTAAACCTTTTCAAAATAAGCGACAAAGAACGGATGCGGCACTTTCAACCCTGTCTCAAGGAACGCTTTGGCCAATTCAACGGCGTTGTCGTGCTCATCATCCTTCTTCGCCTTGAAGCGCAGGAGCGAGGCGAGCGTCTCCTTGCAGAGAAACCCCTCATTCATCTCCGCGACCAGATTTGCTTCTAGTCCTTTGGAGTTCAAGAACCGTTTCAAAGGGAGCGAAAAACACCTAGCCTCCTGAACCAGGAGTTCCCCTCTCTTTTCAAACCCATGCATCAAAAGTTCATGCTCAACCAACGCGAGGACAATCCCTTCCTTGGTTTCAGGAATCGCTCCCAAGAAGCTCTCGCTTCCTTTCCGTTCCAAGGCAACGACCTTCCCGAGATACTTGCCCACCTTCTGCCGCGACGCTCCCTTGCGCTTCTTCCAGGTGTTCTCAACGAGGTAAGCATACCGATTTCCCTTGATAGTCTTGACCCGGATGAATGCCATCCCTGAAGTTAGGCACTAGGGGTTTATATGCCTTGCTTTCGGAGATAGCGTCTAGGAAATGAGAATAATGGAGAAATAGGGAGCGCAGTTCTTGGCGGTCGGCGAAGGGTCTCCCTGAGTAGGGCAAAGCGACGGGAGGAGCTTTGACCGTCGACCGCCTATGAGGTCAACGTTCTAGCCGCTGAACTA
>JAUSJW010000086.1 GCA_030647105.1 Nanobdellota archaeon
AAAGGCGGCATGACTCTGCGTATGCTACAACATGTCATCGGAGAGGGTGCCTTCCGCGACGGCCTGCGAGAATACATGCGCACACACCAGCGAAAAAATGTGGATGGTAACGATCTCTGGGGGGCCTTTTCAGTAGCTTCCGGGCGAGATGTTCCGGGACTTATGCGAAGCTGGCTCTACCAAACAGGTCACCCTATTATCGACGTGGAAGTTAGGAAAGGAACCGAAGGATACTCCCTCCACCTTACTCAGAGCAGGTTCATGTATAACGGCAAAGGGGACGATAAAACTATTTGGGCGATTCCGCTTTGGATTGAGGTTGACGGAAAACAACTCGATATGCGCATGATGTCTGGCAAGGAAATGGACGTTGCCCTAGCGAGGAAGCCCGGCGTTGTCAAGGTTAATTCCGGTGAGCGCGGCTTTTATCGCGCCCGCTACTCTGGTGACCTTCTTGAGAAGCTCGTCACGCCTATCTCCAAGAAGACACTCTCAAGAGAAGACCGGTGGGGCGTCCATCGCGACCTGTCTTCCCGAGTCATCGCGGGCGAAGTCTCTCTCGATGATTACCTTGGCTTTGTCCGGGATGCGTATCGCAACGAGGACGATCTCCTTGTCACGCGGAGTCTGTATGGCAGCTTAGATATGTTGCGCACCATCGCTAAGGAAGATGAGGCTCGGCAGTCCATCGACGCAGTGGTCGGCTCCCTTTCCCGTTCGATTGTCGACAAGCTCGGGCTTGAGCATGAGAAGGGAGAGTCGAAGGTCCGGACTGCAATACGCAGTTCCGCCCTTCTCCACCTTGGCAGGCTTGGCGACAAGCGTGTCCTTGACAAAGTGAACGACTGGTACGGTCATGTGGAAACGCTTCCGGGAGACTTGCGAACCGTCGTGTATAGTCTCGTCGCAGCGCACGGAAACGCGAGGACGTTCCAAGAGCTCACGGACCGCTACCGCGCCGAAACGGATGTGCAGGAGAAATCGAGAATCCTCACTTATGGTCTTGCAGGATTCCAAGATTCTAAACTCGTACGCAGGGCGCTTGAATTCGGAAGAAGCGACGAAGTTCGTCAGCAGGACTTCCTTCTCATCGCGAGGGGCCTTATGGCGAACCCCGTCGGGGTGCATGAGTTCTGGCCTTGGATGCGCAGCAATTGGGATGTGCTGAGAAAAGATTACAAAGACATGATTAACCATGTCCAGCACATGGTGGAAATCCCCTCCATCACTGCAGACCGCAAAGTAGGCGAGCAGATGAAGCGCGTGCTCCTCGGAAGGAAGCTCCACGGAACAGAAAACGCCGTGAAGCAGGCGCTCGAAAAACTTGATGTCTATGCGACGGCTGCAGAGCATATCTCAAAGTCGAGGAAGACTGCCGGGCTCAAGAAGCACTGAGCGTACGCTGACAAAGCTTAAAAGCTGATTTCTTTTCTTTCCGTTAACGGGCTCATAGTTCAGCGGCTAGAACGTCTCCTTTACACGGAGAAGGTCACCGGTTCGATTCCGGTTGGGCCCATATAACTGTTCCGGCAGTTAAGTGCGGAGTCGGGCATGAAGCCCGACGACCGAAATCGCGCACTCATCAGGGTTCGGATTTTACATGTACAAACACACACAATTCGGCTGGCTCATCGCCATCGCTCTAGGAGTTGCGCTGTTCGCCCTTCTCCCATCTATTGAGATTATCCCGCTTCAGTTTGGAGTCTCTCTATCGGCGCTTATGCTTTTCATCTGCGTTTCGTTTTGCGCACTCCGCGTAGAAGTTAGCGACGCTCTCAAGGTACGCTTTGGCGTTGGGCTCATTCGTCGAACCATCGCGTTCACTGAGCTCGAAAGCGCCGCCATTGTTAGGAACTCCTGGTGGATGGGCTGGGGTATTCATTATTACGGAAGCGGATGGCTCTGGAACGTCTGGGGCCTTGACGCGATAGAACTCAAGCTCAAGAACGGCAAGCGATTCAGAATCGGAACGGACGCGCCTGAAAAGCTCGCAGCGGCGTTGCAATCCAAAGGCGTGAAGCGCGCTTAATCTTTCTTTGCGGCCTCAATCATGAGTACGACGTGGCCGACTCGATACCCCTTATCCCGCTCGTAGCGTGCTAACGCTTCCTTCGCTGAAATTCTCACCGGCTCGAGGAGGCGCTTGAGCTCCTCACCTGTTCTCTCGACAAAGGGTTCGCACATTCCTTCTTTCTCGAGCAAGGCTCTCGCTTCTCGATAAGGGTAGAAATCAAATGTGATGCCTTTCTCTGCGGACGCGTACCCTGGGAGTACCTCCTCGGACTCGGTCTGCAGCCTGAATCCCGCAACGAGCTCGCGATAGGCGAAACCCTCTCTTTCAACTATCTCTTGAATCAACGCAAGAGGCACGCGTCCGCCAATGCTGCAGATGGCTCTTCCCCTTTCTGTTAACCTATCTTTTGCGTCCTGTAGTAAAGCGAGATGCGATTCTAACAAGTATACTCTCGCCAGCTCATTCCCTACTCCAAATTGTCCCTTCTCATAGCGAGACGCCCGACGATACCCCTTCTCAAGATTTCCCCCATTCGGAATGTTTGGAAGATTCTCGTAGAGCAGGTCCACTCGGAACCCTCTTTCCCTGAGTGGCGCGCAAAGGGAACCGACGAGTGCGATGATTTCTACACCCGATGCGTACTTTCTCACGTTCTCTTCGGCTACAGCGACTATGTTGGAGTCCAGGTCGGTCACTACGACGCGTTCAAGACTGGGAAAGGCATGCAGCGCGCCAATAGCGTCTGCTCCCACGCCTGCTCCGATAGAGGCGAAGGAACGTACGTCTTGCTCTTTTCGAAACGCGAGATAAGCGAACGGGAACCAGTTGTCCCAAACCTCGGGCTTCACCGGGTAGGTCTTTTCAGTCTGGCGCACGCTTACTCGTTCTCTTACGCCGAGTCCTGCGGCAAGCATCCGTGCGATGTTCACTGATGTCATAACCTCTTAGTGGTGCAAGGCAAGCTTTAGAACTTTCACCAGATATATCTGGTCACAATTTTCTCGCTACTGACGAGACAGCCTTGTTCTCGGCTTTCATCAGGTGCTCGCCTACGGTCGCGGAATTCAGGCCGAGCGCCTTTGCCATTTCAGCGACCGTCGTCTTGCGCGGAATCTCATAATAGCCATGCTCGAAGGCGTGCAGGAAGACCTTCCTTTGCTGGGGGGAGAGCAAGGAATGGGCGAACTCCACTTCGCCGATGTAGAGCGTCTTGACGTCGCCCGCCTTCTGCAGCTCCTGTTTCATCGGAATGATGGATTTTCTGTCGAGCACGCCCACATGCCAATACTCATAGCCTCCGAAGACCGTATGGTGGTCGATGAGGAAGCCGTTGTACTTCTGGATGGTGTTCTGCACGTAGCCGGACTGATTCAGGACGACGAGCAGGAGCAATTTGTCTTTCGAACGTTCAATCTCTTTTGTGAGCTTGTAGGGCTTTGAAGTTTTCAGATGCCTGAGCATGCCATCGAAGCCGGAGCGTTTTCCAGTGATGTAATAGAAATACTGCTTCTCTTTGGGATTCCTCGACTGAATGTCAATAACTGTGATGTAGTGCTTGGGATACTTAACGCTCAGTCCTGTCTCGGCGCAACCACGATGGCGGATTTTGAAGCTGAATTTGTACATGGGATGCGCGGGCCTGATATCCTCGCCACGCTCGGGACCCGTCCGTGCTTGCGTAGCAACTTGCTAATGCGCGGGCCGGGCAGACTCACTGAGTCCTCACTTGTGTTCGGACTTCCCTTTGCGGGACGTTCGTAGCCCTCTCGCGCACTCCGCTATACAATCGAAAAGTGCGCGGGCCGGGATTCGAACCCGGGTCACAAGCTTGGGAAGCTCGGATACTAGCCGCTGTACGACTCGCGCGTAAACCTTGCGGATGTGGAGGGCTAATTAAATCTTCCGCCAGACTTATAAGACAAAACTGATTCTTGAGCCTTATGGTGTACGCGCTTATCATTGAACCAATCGGCGGACCGTTGTTTGCATTGTTTCAGGAGATGTACGCAAGTGTCGAGCAGGGCTCTACGCTTGCAGATGCACTGACCCTTCTTGAAAGGAAACCAACTCTTGACGCTATCGTCGTGGACTTCGCCGTTGCGCTGTCCGAAGGGTCGCCTGTTCCAGAATGGGAGCAAATGTCACACTATGCAAAAAAGCCCGGGCGCGCGATCGTGATTGTACACCCCGAGATACATCCCGCTTTTGATACGCTGGTCAAATCAGGTGATATGAGTTGGATTCAAAAACAAGAGGGTTACGCTGCCAATACACTAACAGGAGTGAACGACCATTTAGGCGGATAGTGTTCTAGAAACAGAAAGTTAATGCGCGGGCCTGATATCCTCGCCACGCTCGGGACCAGTCCGCACATGCGTGGAAAATCGATGATGCGCGAGCCGGGAATCGAACCCGGGTTCCAACGTTGGCAACGTCGAGTACTAACCGCTGTACTACCCGCGCGATGTTAGGTGGTGCTTCGAGACGCTATTTAAAGGTTATGGGAACCTGTTTTTTTCCCGTTAACTTATTAAAAGCCGCTCCTTTCTTGCGGCTTAGGCCCCCGTAGCTCAGGCCGGCTAGAGCACCTGTCTTATATGACACGTATCGAACGTTCGGTGCGCAGCTCTAAGCGAGCAGGCGGTCCCGTGTTCAAATCACGGCGGGGGCACTTTTCTTTTTAGAACGAGAATGAACGATTAATAGGGGACTGCACCAATATGCCGGGGCAGGCATCGCTCTTTAGAGGGCGTCATCCTGAGCGCAACCGGCTAATTCAGGCTTCTCGCGACTTCTTCGCTCATTCTCGACGACTTCAGAAGAAAACTGGTCAGTGAGACAAAGAAGAGGGTGATGAGAACGCTGAGTACGACGCGTGCCGGCAAGGAACTTCTGAGCAGCACGGCAAAGACCTTGCGCAGGATATAGGCGAACACGCCGGTCGCGAAGACGCTCGCAACGAGGAAGGGGGCGTTCCTCTTAACCTGCCTGAAGAGCGGCTGCATACGTCCAGCTTTTCTCTGCGCATATAAAAATCTTTTTAAAGCACCCCTGCTTCTTGCGACGTAAGCTCCCGTGGTGTAGTCCGGTCAATCATCTCTGATTTTCGATCAGAGGACTCGGGTTCAAATCCCGACGGGAGCGCTTTTTTTCCCTTCTCGCCAAGACTAAGACATGGGATCCAGCGTTAGCTACCCTAAACTCCGCGGGTTGCCAAACGGGGAGATCTAGCAAGATTTCTAGGCCAGAAGCTTGTACCTCCTTCTCAAATCTTCGGAACGGAACTTTATGCTCCTCTTCCCCGCGAAGCTCAAGCTGATGGACTTCTCGAATGACCTCAATCGCCTCCGGAGTCGCGTTTCCTTGTTCATACCACCCGATGAGTGCATGGTAATACCTATTTACCGCTCTTCTTCTATCTCTCTCAGTCGTGTATTGGGGCAAAAAGTTATCGCAAACTACAAGCCTTCCCTCTGAAAGATGCGCCCCGAGCCGCTCGAGAAACGCACCTTTTTTGGCGTCTTCTATGTGATGATACGCGGAACCCGCCAAGATGAAGTCAAAGAGCCTTCCCAACTCCAACGTCGTTGCATCCTTTTTATAAAATTTCCAGCCTCTCCTGCCAAATCGCTCCCGCGCCGAAGCCAGGAACGCTTCATTTATGTCAACCCCTATAACGTTCATATGCGGATAGACGAGGCTCACGTAATTCGCGAAGTTCCCCGGGCCGCAGCAGACGTCTAGGACTGAAATTGGGGGGAGCGCTTGCCGTACGCCAATACCTTTTCGCGCTCCCAAACCCCCAAATCCGCCGCTTTGCTTTCTGACCGTTTCTTGCATAACGAGGGCAGCGGCCGTGTACCACATCTCTACTTCGTTTCGCATGCCTTCGGGTCCCTTGAGGTAGCGTTTCGCGGACGCGTAGATACTCATGCCAGCTTCCTCGGCTCTCGGAGCGCGTATCTAATTCTGTCCGTTTCTGCCCCTCGTTCTGTGATGAGTTCAAGCGCGCCATTAGTCCTTAGCAACACTTCCGCGGCAGGCCGCTTATTGAGGAATTCCATGTGTTGGGACGCTCCATAGGCCCCGATGTCTTTCACGACAACGAAACTTCCTTTTGTGAGTCCTTCCGGAATACTCACTTGGCCCGGAAAAAGATAATCTCGTGAAAGTGTCGTGCATCCGTTCAGAATGCCGTTTCCTCTTCTTTCATCGTAGTCTCTAAATGAGGCATCAAAGAAGCGCACTTCATGCTGTCTTGCGCGAATCGTCGCAGAGGGCATGAGCACATACGAGCCGTCGGTGAAAACCTGCTGGACCCCCTTTCGAGCATGCACCCTATTCACCCTCACAAGCAACTCACCCACATCCGCAAAGAGGTCGCGGCCCGGTTCGATGGAGAGGACAACCTCTTTCGGAAGTTGGTACCTATCAACCAAGGAACGCAGCTGTGAAAAATAAACTCTCCAAGGAAAATGCTTAGACTCTCGTGTGGGCGCAGCGTACTCATACCGGAACCCACCACCGAAATTAAGCTCCTTGACATTCGGAAACTCTTTGTGATGCACCGCGAGGAGCTTTTCAGCATGCGCAAGCAAGCCTTCCATGGCGCTCAGTGTCCCAGGATACGTATGGAGCGCTCTGACCTCGCGTCCCTCTCGCACGCAGATGCGTCTCACTTCATCTAGTTCATCCCTTTTGAAGCCTGTTCTTTGATCTTGGCTTTCAGACAGGTCTATTCGGATTCCGACTTCTTTTCCGTTTGCGAACGCAAACTCCAGTTCTTCGAGCAGGGAGATGTTTACCGGAATATCTCTCTCAAGAAACTGCAAAAGGTCTTCTTGCGCCAGCGCGGTAGGAGACACCACTTTGTTAATTTTGTCGAGGCCGAACGCGTCGAGCTGAGCGAGCTCCTCAAGGCTCTGTATCGTCGCGCCCACTCCTTCTTCAGCGACAATTCTAAAAAGCGCTGGATGGGAATTGGTGAAATACGCCGCGTAGATTTGCAATCGCTCCCCTAACCCAGCGTCTCTCGCGGCTTTCTGGACCTCCCGGATATTCTGCCGTAATCGCGTTTCCGAATAGACAAACGTCGGAGTTCCGCAATCATTTGCGACACGTTGGAATACTTCTGCATTCATTTTTACCACTTATTTGGAGTAGTATCCAATAATTTAAACTATTTTAGATTATTCTTTTCAAAAAATGGATATTTTTATATAGGAACTCGAGTTTATGTGTTTATGGACCTCGATTTGAAGGACCGCAAGCTGCTCTACTGGCTCGACCAGGACAGCCGGGCGACGAACAAGCAGCTGGCGAAGCGCGTCGGCCTTACCGCGCAGGGTGTTGGGCACAGAATCGAGCGCCTCCAGGAGACCGGAATCATCAAGCGCTTTGTCACCTTCGCGGACACACTCGCTCTCGGCTACCAGCATTACAAGGTCTTCATCAAACTGCAGAACGCCACGCAGGAAACTGAAGAGAGCATTCTCGCTTCTTTGGCGGAGCATGACCATGTCCGCTGGGTCGTCTCGACGGGCGGCAGGTACGATTTGAGCTTTTCGGTCCTCGCGAAAACTCCTGCCGAGTTCTCCGCGCTCTTCTCAAAGCTCACTTCCTCATGGGGGAAGCATATCGGCGAGCAGATGGTGGCGTTCAACGTGCGTTCGCCCGGCTTCACGCGCGACTGGCTTCTCGGGAAACCTCTCTCAAAACGCAGAGATTATGGCGCAGGCACGGAACAGAATCCAGACCCCTTAAGCCTGCGGATTCTCAAGCTCCTCTCCCAAGACGCAAGGAGGAATGTCGTTGACATAGCGCGTACGCTCAAGACAAGTGTCGACAAGGTCAACCACCGTCTCAAGAAACTTAAGAAAGGGGTTATCGCGGGGTTCACCCTCCAACTCGACCTCTCTCTTTTGGGCTATGAGTACTACAGCGTCTTTCTGCGGATGCCGGGCGTATCCGAAGGCGCCCTTCTCGCCTTCGCGGAATCCCATCCGGGCATTCTGTATGTTGTGAAAACCATCGGCGGCCATGACTTCCAGCTGGAGTGCGAGGTCCAAAATTACAGCGTTCTCGAATCCCTTCTCAGAGAATTCCGCACTCAGTTTTCCTCGTCCCTGCGCGATTTCGAAGTGTTGCGGGTCACCAAGGAGCACAAATACGACTTTTATCCGTTTGCGATAGGCGCTTGAAAATTGTTATTCTTATCTCGCGTGGTCTTGTTCTTTAACGAAAGCATTATATCGCGCTTTCTATTTTTGCGCCCTCATGCCTCTTGCCGCGACAACCGAGCGGGATATCGGGCTCCTCTCGAGGAACAACCCGCGATACTCCGTTGTCGCGTACCATCTTTTCTTCGACGGGTTCAATAGCGCGATCGGTAAGCTGCCACCGAATTACGGGCTCACCCCTCACGGCGTTGTGCAGGCCGTAGTGGATCGTATGGTATCCGTGTACGGCATGCTCGCCGAAGCGGTCTTATCCCACGTCGGAATTCATTCGCCCGGAGACATTGGTGGAATAGTTGAGGGATTGCACGCCTACGGGCAGGTTACTGTCGAGCATCCAGAACAACTCGACGCGTTTGGCAGGCTGCCCTCCTTAACCGAGTACATCGCAGACGCGCTCAACGTCGCGGAACGCTCCTCGCCGACGCGTATCCTTCCTTCTTATCCTGTAACCCTTTGAGGAAACGCATCGGAAGCCATATAAACTTCTTTTCCCTCTTTGAGGTTATGGACTTCATCACCCTTATCGGCCTCACCGCGGGAACGCTGACGACGGTCTCGTATTTCCCACAGCTCATCAAATCGTGGAAAACGAAACACACAAAGGATATCTCCCTGCCGATGTTTCTGCTCGTCACTCTGGGCGTCGCGCTCTGGCTCGTCTACGGCATCCTGAGAAAGGACGTCGCGCTCATCGCGTCCAACATCGTCACGGTTCTTCTTTCCGCCGGCGTTCTCGCGATGAAACTCAAGTATGGATGAAATCCACGCTCTCATTCGAAAAGATAGCTTTTTAAATCGCCCCTCTTTCCTGTGATTCGATGAAGAGAAGTTCAAGACGCTGGAAGAAGAAACGGCAAATGCGCTGGAAGTGGCAGCGCAAGCGCATGAAGAAAGAGAAGCGCAGACGAGCCGCGAAGTAGTTCTGTAAAGATTTATAATCTTCTTTTTCTTTCTGGGCTAGATGGTCGGCTTTCCTGAATTGGATATTAGTCCTTTCGATTGGCTCAAGCGATCTATTGCCCAGCTCTCTGAAAGGCAAGCAGCTTCATTCGTGGGGCAACTCGACGCTCTTGTCATCGAACCGGATGATTCGCACCTTGGGCGCATGCTTTCGGATTCTCCGCTTTTGGTCGATGTCCTCGCGACCCAGGATCCGGTAGATCCTCGCTACTACTTGCTTATCCTTCCCGGCAATCGCGAAGAACCCGCGCAGACTCCCCCGGCTTATCTATCCCGTTTGAATCCGAGCGGCGTCTGCGGCACATCTGGCCTTCCTCTCGACGTTGTGGGCGCAGATATCTTTCGCTATCGTTTTTTGCACGACGCACCCCTTGTCTCTCATCTCGCTTATTTGGGACCACTGCTCGCACAGTCTGAAAGATATGCATCACTTCAGCTGCGCACAATTACTCTACCCGAAAAACGAGGGATTACTGAAGCGTTCCGCGGTTTGCACACTCCTCTTCTGGTTTAAGGCCAAGAAACATTTATATACTTCTTTCTTCAGGATTTGGGGTAATCAGTGTGTGGGAGAGGGGTAAACCAGCTTCGAAGCAGGTTTTGTTATCTCAATCGTAAGCTTTATAAACAACCTCCTCTTCCATATTTGAATCGCCTCCGAGTTTAGAAATACCAATTCTAGACACTAGAAACCTGAACACAGTGCTTGATGTAAAAGTCAAGTACGCTGGAATGTGGAATGATATTGAATAGTTTCAGTTTTGTTGACCTAGGATCGAACATTAATACCCGTTGATCCTGCGGGAGACCGCTGCTATTCGGATTCGGTTAAGCCATGCAAGTCTGGGGGAGCAATCCACCGGCACACGGCTCAGTAACACGTCGATAATCTGCCCTT
>JAUSJW010000093.1 GCA_030647105.1 Nanobdellota archaeon
ATAACCGAGTCTCCACAACTGCACCATGAAAACCGCAATCGTACTGATGGGTGCCTTGCTTCTTTTGGTGGCATGCGCGCAAAAGCTGCCTGAAACGACAGACAACCGGTCCTTTGTTTCAACGGATCTCGATGAGTGCTCACGTCTTAAGTTTATGTGTATCCAGGGAATGGAACCCTTCTCCGATGAAACGGGATGCGGCTGCAAACCGGTTCAAGAGGAAGGCAAGCTCCAAGCCGTCGATTGCCTGCCTGAACAGCGGAACGCCGAAATCTGCACTCTGGAATACCGCCCCGTCTGCGGATGGAACGACCCTGCAAAGATTCAGTGCATCAGGTATCCCTGCGCGCAGACCTACAGCAATCCCTGTTCCGCCTGCCAGAATGAGAACGTGATATCTTACACAGAAGGCGAGTGCCCGAAGGAATGAGGCAAAGGTTTTTATACCCCTACTGTGGGGAAGGTATCGGTGATACCCCTATGAAAACAATCTACGGAATGTGTGCCTACACCCTAACGGCTTTGGGTATCCTGTTCCTGTTACGGGATTTGGGTGTGCTCGGTACTTGGAATTTCTGGAACATCCAGTGGTGGACAGCATTGATTCTGCTCGCGGGGCTTAGCGGCCTTGGTAGCAAAGGATGCTGTGGAAGCTGCTGCGAAGAAGAGATGCCCAAGAAGAAGAAATAAGGGCATTTTTATTTTTCTTCTTATCTTATGAATTCTCAAATGAGTATATCTAACGCCCCTAATCAGAGTATCTCAAAATCTACTGCTTTGCCTCAAATTTTAGCTCTCGCGCCTCCCTGCTCCTGCAAAGACTGCAGCCATGGATGTACGATTGGCTCAGGCTTCCTGGCTGAGGGCGACAAGGAAAAACTGGCAACCTTTCTTGGAATATCTGTTCAAAGATTGGAATCCGAGTATCTCGAAGAAGCTTTCCTCTTTAACAAGAAGGTCTGGCGCCCAAAAATCCTAAGAACTGGTAAACCTTACGGGAAATGCGTCTTCTATGAGAACGGTTGCAAAGTGCATGACGCAAAGCCGCTCCAATGCAAGGTTGCGATGGGCTGCAAGCCCTATGGAGAAGAGCTCCAGCTCTGGTTTATGCTCAACCACCTGATTGACACGAAAGACCCAGAAAGCGTCCGCCAATACGCGCAATACCTCAAGGCCGGCGGGAAGACGCTTCCTGGGGGGAAACTCGAAGAGCTCGTTCCGGACAAAAAACGGTTGCAAGAAATCCTTTCTTATGGACGCTTAAGATAATTTTTCCAGAACAACTGGCTTCACAAGTTTCGCCCACCGCGCGTATTCCTCAGCGGACGGATGCAATCCGTCTTCAGAGGCGCTCATGTTTTTGAGCGCGTAGAGATCGATGATGGGCAGATCCCTCTTCTCAGCCTCCTCTTTCATAACCGCGTTGAACGCTTCAATCTGGGGCTTGGAGTCTCCGAACTGCTTTCCCACGCGCGTCCGCGTAAAATCAGGAATCGTAAGAACAACCGCCCTCCCTTGAGTCTGTTTCACCAGTTCATCAAGCAAGACTTGAACATGCTTTCGATAGGTCTCAGCCGAAACTCCTTGAACAATATCATTAGCGCCTATCAATAAAGAAGAGAACGTCGCGTTCTCATGCCTCAGCACCGGCAGTTCGTACTCAATCGCCTGCTTGGTTGTCCATCCGTTCATGGCAGGGTTGCGAAGCGTCACGTTCCATCCCTCCGCTCTCAATTGCTCAGAAAGCACCGCGGGCCAGCTCTCTTCCGCAGAAGCGCCCGTGCCTATAGTATAAGAGTCTCCGATGGGAACAAAGGTGAGCTTCTTCATGGGCTCTTCTTTGAGCGTCTCATTTATATGGATATCGGCGCAGGCGGAAAGCAGGATAAGCAGGACAATCAGGAGTGGGCGCATGTGGTTTCCCTTGCTGGCAGGTTCTCTTAACCCTCCACCTCTCCGGGGCAACATTTATATATAAGTAACTATCACAAAGTAGTATCAAAATGAACACAAAAGAACTTTCAGACCTAGTGAACGAAGGACGGCGGTTAGGCAAACCGCTCTTCGAACCCCGGGGAGACAGGCCCGTCAGAGAGGGAGACTTGCTTGAGTCCGCGGGCCGTCTTCTTTTAGTCAGCACGGCAACAGATGGGTGGTTTTCCCATCACCCTCTCGAAGAAAACGCTCGTGAAGAGCGTTCCATTATCAACGGAGGGATGAGGCGATTCTTAGCGATGCCTTATGTGTTAAGGGAAGCGAGCCCTACACCCCAACTTGCTAAATTCCTTCATGCGAATCTCGCGCATCTCGTGCGTAATCATGTCTATGACGGCCCGCAGCCAACTTGTTACGGTGGCAATCGCCTTGTCTGGGATCATAGTATCCTGCTCTATCTGGGTAAACCAGGCCAAGCCCTTCCAAAATTTGGAGCCACAAAACAGGCAGGAACCGCTTCGTTAGCTTTAGACGCAAATGGCAAGGCGCATTTTGAGATACGGAAGGTAGAAACAGAAATTCTTCCAACCTGCTGGTGGTGGGGTGCGATAGACTGGTCTCCTATCCAAGCGGCGATTAAGCAAGCTGGAACCCCGGTACGCTCGGAGTATAATCCGAAGAAAGGCTACCACTACGTTTTCACAGGTCAAGAAGGAGAACCGTTCTCAAGCGTTAGCGAACCCTTGGCTTACGCAAAAAATTTCCTCACAGAACTCACGGATCACCTCAAAGGAGTCCACAGCTATTCTAGGCTCACCAATTTCCCGAGAGACGCGCCTACATCCCGTTAACGGAGTAGCCCGCATCCACATAAATCACTTGGCCGGTGATGTTCTTGCTCAGGTCAGAAGCGAGGAACAGCGCTAGATTGGCGACATCGTCAGCGTCAATGTTTCTCTTGAGCAGGGCTTTCTTAGGCGCCTCGTTCAAGATGGAATCAAAGCCAGCGATGCCAGAAGCCGCGAGTGTCTTGATGGGGCCGGCGGACATCGCGTTGACGCGAATGCCCTTCTCTCCCAAGTCCATCGCGAGATAACGGGTGACGGATTCAAGCGCCGCCTTGCACACGCCCATGACATTGTAGTTCTGAACCGCCATGACGCTTCCCAAGTAGGTCATGCACATGACGCTCGCGCCAGAATTCAGCAGTTTGTGGCAAGCCTTCACAATATTTCCCAAAGAGAAAGCGGAGACTTCCATCGCGGTGTTGTAACCTTTGCGGTCAACCTCATAGTACTTGCCCTGCAAAAAGTCCTTCTTGGCGAAGGCAACGCTGTGCACTAGGATATCGAACGTGCCAAACTCCTTCTCAACGGTCTCAAAGAACCGTTCAATTTGAAAGTCATCCATCATGTCACACTTAGCTAACACCGGATTGTTCAGGTGCTTGGCTAATTCTAAGACATACGATTCAACTCTGTCCTGATACCCAAGAGCGACTCTGCAGCCGTTGTCGTTCAGCGCCTTCGCGATGTGCCAGCCGATGCTCGCGTCTGTCGCGACACCAAAGACCACTGCTTTCTTGCCTGTGAGATCCAACGTTTGTTTCATCGTGCCCATCCTCCGTAAGCGTCTTCTGAACGCGAAATCATGCATCCACTTCTGGACGCATTGCTTGAACTTCATTCAGCAGACACTCGTTCGCCTATTTATATAGATTACTCCTTCGTCAATTCTGTCGCAGGGTCAAACTTCCAACCCTTCCTAATCATGTTAGCAATTACTATTTGCGCCGCAGCGCTTACCAACCCCTCCCCGGCTCGGTAAACACTGCCTCGGAAATGCAGGTTTTCCGTGAAAAGGTCGCTTTTCTTGGTCGGTTGTAGCGAACCGACGAGCTCGAAAGGGAATCCCTTAAAAGAGTCGTGAGCGCCCTTCTTGCATAACACTGCTTCTTCACGCACTTCAAACACCGAGCTTCCTTCTGTCGCTTTCATAATCTCTGGGAGGATAGGGTATGCTGAATCTAGCCCAGAGGTTTCCCATAGAAATCTTCCTCCCGGTGTCAATACTCGATAACTCTCTTCCATCGCCTTTAGCTTGTCGGGGATATACGCAAACGTGCAAACGCTATACCCAAAATCAATAGACTCGGTTCTTAAGGGTAGTCGAACCGCGTCTCCTGCGACCAAGCGAGTACGCCGTTGCGAGTAAGGTAGGCCCGCATAATTCGGTAAAGGGGTTAAGTCCATCCCGATGCCTCGCAGGGGTTGCGGAAACTCTCGCTGAAGTGTTATTACAAGGGACTCAATGCCTACGCCCGCGCCACACCCTACGTCAAGTACGGTTATAGGGCCTGTCTTTCCATTCGAAGCGCGACACATCTCTGAAAACAAATGATAGCCAACCTCAGCAAAAGCTCGATAGATTGTATCAACATTACGGATAAGCTGTCCAGGACGAAGGTCTCTCTGCAAGGGATTCATGAGCCAAGAGTTATATTTGGATTTAAATAGGTTGCGAAAAGATGTTACTGCAAAGTACTAACTTTCTAGGGGTCTAATCGCTGAACTGCGCCTTTATCTTATAGGGGCTCTCGACTTCTCTCCAGCCCGAGTAGACAGCAAAGCCCGAAGGAAGGGTTCCTAGGTTCTTGCCTGTGAAGCCGCCTTCAGCGACAATCTGGCCGTCAACGAAAATCGCCTGCTTGCCCTCTGCCTTACTAAACAGATAGACCACTTGGTGACCCTTGCCATCCACAATCTCAACCGGATTTGAAACCAGGAGCGGCAAACCTGCGTAAATCTTCTTCTCGCCTATATTATAACCGACCTTGAGGCCGGGAACAGTCTGGGAGTCCAGGAACATCAGCACGTCAGCGTCCTTGTCGCCGATACGAAAGCCTGCGGAAGGGAAGCTGAACTCGAACGTCACAGCGCCCTGGTCGTCATGTAGGAAATCGGCGACAGGCGGGAACGTGATGACAGTCTTCTCTTCCTTCACAACGTTGCCCGTGAGGGCGCCATGGAAGAGGCCGAGAATCAGGATGAAGCCGGAGATGAGCGCGATGG
This sequence comes from Nanobdellota archaeon, assembly GCA_030647105.1. Classification (GTDB taxonomy): domain Archaea; phylum Nanobdellota; class Nanobdellia; order Woesearchaeales; family WJIZ01; genus JAGVXW01. The sequence goes on from JAUSJW010000093.1 coordinate 5,007, forward strand.
TCACAATGGTGGTCTTGGTCATGCTTGCCTCTTGAAGAGTAGCTTCTTCTCGCCGGGATACAATCCTAACGCAAGTTGCTGCTCGTACTGTTCTCGCTCAAGGGAGGTATGCACAATGCTGTGCCCTCGACTGGCCTTGATATCCGCTACTAAACTTTTGACAAGAGTGTTATTTATACTTTGCCCTATGAGGATGACAAAACTCCTATCCTCCCGTTCCTGGCCTGAAAGGATGACCTCCTCAATCTTCGGATCCTCCTTGACTTTCTGGACAAACTCCTCAAGGATTCTACCTCCTTCCCGCACCAGCCCTTCCAGGAACGTGATGTCAGCGCTGTCCATGCAGCGGTAGAGCGTGAAGCGCTTCACCTTGAGTTCCTGGATGAGGCCGAGCGTAAACAATTTGCGCACCGTTCGGTAGCAGGTCGCGAGCGGCACCCCGGTAGCCCGAACAACCTCCTGAAGATAGAACTCCTTGCCTTTATTGATAATAAAGAACTTCAGCACAGCCATCCGCTTGCTGTCAAAAAGCCCTTCCAGCAGCTTGCCGTGCTCCATTGACCCAACCCAGAAATTGCGGATTTATATAGTTTTCGATTCTGGAAGAGTCTTTCATAAATGGAAATGATGGTTATAGCGCTTTAAACACAGAAAGAAAAAAGTAGCCCCGCCCAGATTCGAACTGGGGTCTTCGGATATTTTCGACCGCAACCGGCCACCAAAATCCGAAATGATTGACCGCTACACTACGGGGCTGTGCGCTGAACATTCCTGCTCGCGTATATAAAGTTATTTCCACATAGAAAGCGCTTGCTCTTCCATGAAGTGCATCTTGCCTGGAATCACGACGCAGAACGGTGCGTTGCCGAAGGAGAACTCATGGAGCTTTCCAAGCTCAGAAACGTGAATTTTCTGGTCGTCAGCTCCGATTCTAGCGCAGCCAATCGCGAGCGTTTTCGAATCAACACCTTTCGAAATCAAGTATTCCGCCGCTTCCTGGATGCCGAGGAATTTCCCGCTTTTAGGGTCCAGGTCGAGCAAAAAGAGGGTATGCAGTCCCATCGAAGCGTTCATCTTGTACACGTCGACAGGAGTAGAAACGTTCGCGTGATGGAACGGAATCGACGTAATCTTGCCGTACTTGTACACTTCCAATCCCACAGCGCCAATCGCTGAGACAATCGAAGCGTTGTGGAGAATCTGAGTCTGAACGCCTTTCTCCTTGGCCCGCAGGAGCAAATCCACATGCGTTGTGGCGCACATCGGGTCGCCAACGACGAGCAGGGCAACATCGCCTTTCTTCGCTTTGTCGAGCAGCTCGTCAGCCTTCTGCTCAATCTGCTCGCGATCCGCCAAAATCACTTTTTTCCCGTATAGATTTTCCAATTCCTGAACGTTTTTCTGAAGTATCGAAGTATAATTTTCAAGATACACAACATCGCACGACTTTAGGGTTTTAAGCCCTCTAACCGTAATATCTTCAGGATTCGCGAGTCCGAGGCCAATCAAATAAAGGGTCATAGAATCCCTAAAATGTGGCCTCCTTTTTAAACATGCCGTCACGACGGCAAAACGAAACGCGGAATCCTAGAAAATCGATGGGTTTATATAGGAGTGCCTACAAGATGACAAGCAATTAAAACAATTTGTGTGGGGTTTGTTTGGCGACAAACTCAATGGGTTGCAAGGTCTGTTTGGCGACGGACGCAAGCAATGCACACGACAGTTGGCATCAACCACAATCCCTGGGCGGGTCCAGTTTTGGCGAACTGGGTGGTGATTTCTTGAGGAAATTGTAGCGGAAGTAGTATATAAACTTTGCTACTAAAACGAATAGATATTAGAATACTCATATTCAAAAATATCTATTCAACAAGGGGGAAAACAACATGGACTTCATCGTGCAGAACGCCCTGAAGCAGGGGAACAGCGTCAACAGTGAGTTAATGACAGAACCAATGCAGGCCACCATCAAGGTCTTCGGATCTGGCGGGGCAGGCACCAACATGGTAAGCTGGCTCTATAAGAAGGGCGTCAAGGGCGCCGAAATCATCGCGTGCAATACCGATCAGCAGCACCTCAACATGATTGAAGCCGACAGGAAATTCCTCATCGGAAAAGACATCACTCGAGGCCTTGGCTGCGGCGGCTTCCCGAACAAGGGAAAAGAAGCGGCTGAGGAGAGCATCCAGCAAATCAAGGAAGTTGTCAAGGGCGTTGACATGGTCTTTGTCTGCGCTGGCATGGGCGGCGGAACCGGAACCGGAAGCGCCCCTGTGATTGCGAAGGCGGCCAAAGACTCTGGAGCGATCGTCATCGGAACAGTCACGATGCCCTTCAAGATTGAGCGGGCGCGCTGCGACAGAGCTGAGTTCGGTCTGCGCGAGCTGAGCAAGGTCTGCGACACGGTCATCGTGATTGACAACAACCGCCTGGTACAGATTGCGGGTAACCTGCCCATCGCGCACGCCTTCGCGGTCGCGAACGAGCTCGTGAGCACCATGATTAAGGGCATTGTCGAGACCATCTCGGTTCCGAGCCTGGTCAACCTCGATTACGCTGACGTCAAGGCCATCATGACGAATGGCGGAGTAGCCGTCATCGGTGTCGGAAGCTCAGACAGCCAGAACCGCGTGGACGAAGCGGTGAGAGGCGCGTTAGCCAACCCGCTCCTGGACATCAACTATGCGGGAGCCACGGGAGCGCTCATCCAGATGTGCGGCGGCCCAGACATGACCCTGGAAGAAATCAACAGGGCAGGCGAGCTCATCACTGAGAGCCTTGACGATGACGCGAACGTCATCTGGGGCGCGAGAGTGATGGACGACTTCAAGGGCAAGTTCACGGTGATGACCATCATCACTGGCGTGAAGAGCCCCTGGATTACCGGCCGGGAGGCCATGGAGAGAGCCGAGCCAGCCGCGACAGCGACCTCCACCTTCACCCCCAGAAGGCAGATGGCGAGGCCCATGACTGCAAGCGAAGAGGAACTCGGAATCGAAATCCTCCATTAACACTCATTCTGGTGGCCTTCCTAAACCACCCCCAACCAAGTCGTGGAAGGTCACACTTTTTTTCTTTTATTTAATTCTTCAAAAATAACATCGCCCTTATATAGAAAAAACACTTCTTGAGCTTCCATGGCTGTTGATGAACTCGTACGTTTGGAAGGGCCGCTCTTTGAAACCGCGCCGCGGCTTGAACTCCGCCTTATCCAGCACGCTCACCAAATTACCACTGCGCGAAGGATGGCTTTTGAACATGAGCTTGCGCGGGATCTCAAACAAAAATGGTTCTGGACCGCGGATGGCGCAGTCTACCTGCTAAAGGATGGAGAGCCCATGCTCTATCTTACGCGAGGTATTGACAATCCGCTTCTGCTCAACCTCTCTGAGGCCGCGCGGCAGTTGCGGGAAACACATACTTATGTTCTGAGCCCTTCAGATAAAGCGAGACTTGTTGAGTCTGTCTCTGCCAGACGCACGCTTGAAGTCAGACTTGCCGATTTGAACCTGGTTCTCCATGACGTGGAGTGGGCCTATTTCAGAATCGGCGTTCGTCCTGAGTCTTACAACCAGTTGAATCCGGTCCAGCGCGAAGTCGCTGAAAGAATCTATGGTCAAGACATCAACTTCCCTTCAAACATGCACTT
>JAUSJW010000108.1 GCA_030647105.1 Nanobdellota archaeon
GCGGAGGCACGGGCTTTTCCGTTCCCTTGCGATTTTTTTGATGACGGCAAGCGCCTTGCCTTGCGCCATCGTTACCACCGGAACTCCTCGTTTGATAATGCCCGCTTTCTCGAAAGCGATTTTCTCAATAGTATTCCCCAAATAATCAGTATGCTCGAGCGAAATCGTGGTAATGACCGAAACAAGCGGCGTGATAACATTCGTCGCGTCCAGCCTGCCGCCGAGCCCCGTTTCAATCACCGCGATGTCGACCTTCTGCTCCGCGAAATAGAGGAACGCTGCAGCAGTCACGACCTCAAAATGGGTCTGTCCAGCGTAATGGGGCTTGATTTTAGTTAAGAGAGTCTCCAATTCAGCATCAGAAATCAGAGTTCCTGAAATCTGAATCCTTTCATTAAAAATCCTGAGATGGGGAGAGGTGTACAATCCCGTCTTGTACCCTGCTTTCCGAAGAATAGACTCAAGCATCGCGCACACGCTGCCTTTCCCGTTCGTGCCCGCGACGTGAATACTCTTGAACTGCTTGTGAGGATTCCCCAGTTTCTCGAGAAGCGCGGTAATACGATCAAGAGAGAGATTCCAGGGCATGCCTTCAAGTGAATTGAGCCAATCAAGCATAACCCAAAAAAAAGAGAAGATTCTATTTAAGGATTGCGACGGCGAGGATGAGAAGCACGCGGAAATGAGCGAGGCTCAATGAGCTCTATCGTGATTCCGTCGGGGTCGCGTAAGAAGCAAAACCAAGCGCAAGTAGCGCCCCTAATAGGCGTGTCAATATCAACACCCTTGGTTTTCAGTTCTTCATACTTCTTATGAACGTTTTCTACTTGAATCCCTAGGTGTTTCAATCCCCTAACTTTAAGGTTGGAGGAATCATCGGTTTGCTTGGTGGAGTCGTGAAACGAAAAGAGTTCGAGTTGCAAATCGCCTAGTTGAAGGACAATAGCCCCGCCATCCCACTCAGGTTTTGTGAATCTATTAACCTCTTCAAATCCGAAAGTAGAGGCATAGAAACCGGCAGATTTCTCAGCATCTTTGACCGAGAGAGCGATATGGTGAACCTTCATAGGGCTACCCAACGGGGCGAGGTATATATAATTTCTGACAAATAAGAGAACATCTTGACAGGGCAGTTACAACAAACCTTTATATAACCACCATCCAAAAGCAGGGTATGCGCAAGCCGAACGTCTTTGAGTGGTTGCTCCTTATCATGGGCGTACTCTGCATCGGCATCGGCTACATTCTCGTCCAGGCGATGGTGATTCAGTATGGCTTCTTCAGCGCCCACCTGGCGGTTGTGCTCCTGCTCTGGTTCCTCCTCATTGTTGGCATTGTGCTCATTGCGGTCAACGAGAACAGCAAGGAGGAGCTCAAAACGATTATCGCCCAGCAGCGCGACGAGATGAGATTGCTGAGAGCCGACTTAAGAAGAAAGCATTAGCAGGAAATTACATTCTCGATATCGGTTTTTCCGTCAACGCAAAGTCCCACACTTGTCGAGGGGAGCAGGCGGACCTTGTCCAGAAAGGCGGGAGCCGTAGAAGGAAACGTCGCCCACTCAAACGCGCCTGGAGCAATCACAATATCAAGCTCATCGTTAATGACTTCATTTCCTGAAAGAAGAGTCGCTCGGACGTGAGTCACAGACGCTTCGCCCGTGTTCTCAAGGAGCGCGGTCAGATGGCCATCCTTGACGCAAATCTGCGCGAGGCTATCGAGCTGCACCACGGCGACGCCGGAACAGGAAGCGGGCTGCGCAGAGGCTTGCCCCCACGAGATTACAAGCATGCCAAGGCCCAAAGCGAAGGCGAGCAGAAGAACCGTGCTGATAAGAGGCGTGAGCGCTTTCTTCATTTCCGGTCACCGAGCAGCGTCTCGATGCGTTTCTCCTCTTTAGAGGTCACCATCAGATAGGGCACCGCCCCAAGGATAAGGATGAGAATGCCCAAGGCGACAAGAAACGCCAGCATCCGCGCCGTGATGCGATCGTAGAAGAATCCAAGAAGGGACACAATCATGAAGAGCCCGTACAAAGCCGTGCTTTTGTCAAGGATAACGCGCGCCTTCTCCCGCAGCATTCTGGATTGCTCGAGTTCGAGCGCGAGCTTGTCGATAGGCATAAGAGCTTCTCTGGAAAAAGTCTATTTAAATGTTCCGCTGAGAGAAACCTATAAGTAGAACGTGCGCCTGCTAGCGCTATGGACCTCGGCAACGCGAAGCTGCTCTTCTTTCTCCTGCTCTCGCTCGGCGTACTGATGGAAGTCGCGGGCGACATCCTGATGAAGCGCTGGACGCTGGAGAATCGGAGCCTCTGGCTCGTTCTTGGAATCTCAGTCTATGTCTTGGGAAGCGTCTTCTGGCTTTTCTCCCTCAAGTATGAGGCCCTCTCGAAAGCCGGCGCGGTATTCATGGTGCTCAACCTGATTCTTATCACCTTAGCCGGAGTGCTCTATTTCAAAGAAGGCCTCTCGCTCGTAAATAAGATAGGCATCGGCCTGGGCATTCTCAGCGTGATTCTCATCGAACTCTAAAGTTCATCGTCGGAAATCTTGCGGAAGCGGGAACGTTTATATAGGAAAGCCCCAAAATACGCCCTGATGGCAGACCCCACTCCAGAAGACCTCAAGAAGGCCGAGGAGCTCAAAAAGAAGCTGGAGAGCATGACTCCCGAACAACTGCGGGAGTTCCAGAAGAAGAATTGCATCTTCTGCCAAATCGCCTCAGGCAAGGTCAACGCGAAGAAAATCTACGAAGACGAAGCGGTCATCGGCATCCTCGATATCAATCCCGCGAATCCCGGCCACGTCCTCCTTCTCCCCAAAGAGCATCACATGATTCTCCCGCAGCTCCCCGACGACTTGAGGGAGCGCATCTTCATCGCGGCGAAGAAAATCAGCAACGACCTCCTCAAGGCGCTCGACGCGAGAGGTACCAACATCGTCGTCGCGAACGGCCCCGCCGCGGGACAGAGAGCGCAGCATTTCACAGTCCATATCATCCCCCGCAAGGAAGGCGACGGCCTCAAGTTCGCCCTGCCTGAGATAAAAATGAGTGAGATGGAGCGGCTCGAGACCGCGTCGGCTGTCGGGGGCAGGCTCAACGAGCTCCTAGGCATCAAGAAAGAAGAGCAGGAAGAGAAGCCAAAGAAGAAATCCCAGCCAGCTTCGGAAACCCCGAAATCCCCCCCTAAAAAGGAGCCGAGAAAATCAGGAAAAGTGGATTTGGACGACATCCTGAAGGTGCTCCATGGCTGATTGCGCGTTCTGTGCTGCCACCGAGCACGTGCTCTTTGAGGACGCGGACATCAAGGCAGTCCTCGCGCCAGAGCCCGCTGTGCCAGGCCATACGCTCGTTCTGCCCAAGCAACACGTCACAATATTTGAGCAGGTGCCCGACAAAATTATAGGAAGGCTGTTCTCCCTCGCCAACAAGGTCAGCAGCGCCCTCTTCGAAACCATGAAAGTCCAGGGCACGAACGTCTTCATCGAGAACGGAGTCGCCGCTGGCCAGAAAATCGCGCATTTCGCCATCCATATCCTGCCGAGAAAAGAAGGCGACGGCATCGACCTGCAGTGGCAGACGCGTCAGCTCTCTGAGGAAGAGATGGCAACTATCGAGCTCAAGCTCAAGGAGAAGCCCATGGTGCCCCAGGAGCCAGCGAAGAAGCAGCTCGCTGAAGACAATTACCTCTGGAGAAGCTGGAACAGAAGGCCGGGATGAACCCAAAGAGCCGCGAGCCATCCCAATAAAAAGCTCGGAACAAAGGGAATGCCTTCTTTAATATAGACCTTCTGGAGTTTGCCTTTGTGATACAGCGCTTGCAGCTTCGCGACTTGTGATTTGGAAATCCCTTCTTTGTCGTCCGGCCCCGCAAGCACCTTGCCTTCATGTCTGACGATTTTTGCCACCCAATCGCCCTCTGTGAGTTTATCCGGTGAAACCCACTTGCGCATACAGCTCTCCTCCACAGCTTTGATGAGCAGCCCTAAGTACAGAAGCAAATAAACGAGAGCGCAGAAGCTGAAGAGCAAAAGCAACCGAGGCAAGAGCGCCCAAGCTAGGGCGGAAGAAAACAAAGCGATAAATGCCACAAGCCTCCATTGCGCCCACTCATGAAGCAGCGCCTTGAAGCGCCCAGAGAACGCGTCGCGATGCTTGAACGCGAGAAAGAAGCTCCAAGCCAGCCCGTAGAGCGCGCCCATAAAAAGAGTGCCCACAAGAAACGAGATGAGAAAGCTATCAAATCCGTAGAGCGCGCCCATGCCCATCAGCAGCTTGCTATCGCCGCCGCCCCATTGTCCTGTCCTGCACATCAACCAGCCAAAGCCCCAGAGCAAACCGAAGACAGCGAGACTTCCGGCAAGAGGCCGCCAATCGAGAAGCGAAATCGACAAGAACGCATTCAGCGCGATACCTATGGAAATGAGGCCGTAATTCGCCCAGTCCGAAACTTCGCGACTGCGAAAGTCGGTGATGGTACCCGCTACGAGATACGCAAAGGCGATAAGATGCTGAACGAGCATAGCAAGTTTCCCGATGCGGGATATTTAAAGATTGCCTTGTGGAGCCCCGCCATCAATAAACTTTAAATAGTTGCTCACTCCTGGCAAGGGGTATGAGAATCGAGTGCACCAAGTGTCGGTATGTAATGGACAAGCCAGATATCCCCCGCAGATGCCCCTATTGCAGCGCGGAAGGCGGCATGCGAAAAGCAAAGATTGCGCAGGACTTGGTTGACGAGTCACAGTAATCCTATTTCTTAAAGTACATCACGAGCGCGAGTCCGATGACACAAATCAGAAAGAGAACGAGGAAATTAAACGAGTAGCTCTTCTGGGAGTCCGCCGTCACGTAGCCGGTGAGCGGGCTGTCCATCGCCTTGGTCAAGAGGCTGCGCTCATCTTCTACTCTGACATCCGGGATAACAGTGCCGTCCGGAAGCTGAATCGTGTACGTTCCCGATTCAAGCTCCTTGTTGAGGTCGATGCTCGTTGTCTCGCCTGGTTTGAGCGAGACGCGCTTCTCAAGGACAATCTGCTTGCCGTCATGCGTGAGTGTGATAGTGACCGCGTTCTGGTAAGGCGTGTTGCCTATGTTAGTGACAATCACTGAATGCTCTTCGAATTCAGTAGAAACCGCCTGCAAAGCGGCGACGGTAAAGACGCGTTCCTGCTTAAGGCCCTCAGCGGAAGCGCGCAGCGTGTAGGAGCCGGGCGCGAAGGTCGGGCCGAGCGGCAAGGTGAAGACACCATTGCGCACAATCGAGGAGTGCACCACGTTATTTCCAGAGAGCACGTTCATCGTGATGTCGCGGAAGATGGCCTCATCCGCCTGGTCGAGCAGATGCACGGTCGCGATGACCTCATTCGAGGGAAGATACGCCTCTTCTGGTACCTCAAGGGAGATACGCGTGGGAATCTGCTCGATATCAAGGGTCAGTGTGAGTTCGCCGGTGTTGCCCTTGCCATCCGCGACCCGCAGAAGGAGCGGATGTTCGCCAGCGTCCATCGCGAGCGGAACCGGAACCTGGACAAGAAAAGAAGGGGAGATGGTGGAGGAGTGCTCTCGCCCCCCGAGCGTCGCGATAAGCGTGCCTGATGCAGGCCTTCCTAGCGCGTCACGAACCGTGCCAGAGACAGCGACGCTGCTCCCGGACCTGACCTGGCCTTGAGGCAAGCTCGCCTCGACCTCGAGAATATCGCTCACAGTGAAGGAAGCAGAAACAAAGGAATCGACGGACACACCATCCTCGTTCTCCAGCGAGAGAGTGAGCGCGCAGCTCCCCTTCATGCGCGCAGAGAGTGGAAGCGGCGGCAAGCTCAATTGCTTGGGCGTTCCGGCGTCGAGCGTGAGCGGAGCGCGATAGTAAACTTTAGAGTAAGATGTGCACGCGATGCTCGCCTCCTGAAAGCCCGTGAAGCGGTCGGAAAGCTGCGCCGTGGCTGAAGGAGCGAGCGCGTCGCCCAGCATGTAAACGGGAAGGATGCCCTGCGCGCTGACCGTCGCGAGCGCGGAAGGCAACAGGGCGAGCAGCAAAATAAATCCGAGCCAGCGCACGTTCATGCGCAAGCCAGAGTGAAGCGCCTATATATAGCTTATTGTGAAGTAGAACTCTTTCTAAAGATTAACGAAGCTTTGTGTCAATCTGATTCGCGACATCCCGCAATCCGTGCAAGGTTCGCAGAACGTCTTTCTCGACTTCGTCCACCAGCTCGGAGAGCGTGTCGACGCGCAGAAGATATTTGTTCTGCTCCCGAATGACAATGCCTGCGCCTGTGAGATGGTGGAGGTGATGCACGACAGTTCCGCGCGTGAGGCCGAGCATGTCGGCGAGCTCGTCGGAGCTGAGCGGCTTCTGCAGCCGCGCGCTCTTGAGAAGCTCGATGAAAACGCGAAAGCAGCTCCGGTTCCTGTCGCGCTCGCCAAAGAGCCCGAGCGAGCTCCCGAGCCACTGCAATTCTTGATTGATGGTGCGCTCGGCTGGCCTGCGGATGCTGACGATAGTGATGCGGGAAACCGTGGGCATACCCATTCTAGAGTGCCTCAAGTATAAAAAGATTGCCAGGGAGGACGGAAAGGTTTATATAGTTGCAGTTCATCCCAAATGATTATGGTTGAACTAAAGTCAACGAAAGAAAAAGAAGATAGTCACGAGAAAGCCGTCAAAGAGGCTCCAAAGGTAGAACCCGCCCCACCCATTGATAAGGCGAAGGAGCTTACGGAAATGTGCCAGCGCATCCAGGCCGACTTCGAGAATTATAAGAAGCGCTCGCTCAAGGAGACCGAAGAGCGCAGGCAGCAGGCGAAGGGCGAACTCATCGCCGGATTGCTCCCTATCCTCGACAGCTTCGAGATGGCGCTCAAGAGCAAAGCCTCTCCCGAAGAGTTCAGGAAGGGAGTCGAACTCATCTACAGCCAACTCATCGACATGATGCGCAAAGAAGGGCTCTCGCCCATCGCCGCGCTCGGCCGCAAGTTCGACCCGTACCGCCACGAGGCGCTCCTCACCGAGGCCACCTCAAAGAGCGAAGAGGACGAGCATGTAGTGGAGGAGCTGCAGAAAGGCTACCTCCTCAAGGACAAAGTGCTCAGGTACGCGAAGGTGCGCATCCTGAAAAAGGTGTGACCATGGAACAAAAAATCAACCTCAGCATCAACGAGGGCAAAGCGTTCTTCGCCCACGAGGCCAGTATCAACTACTCGCCGACACAGTTCATCCTCGATTTCAAGTGCGTCACGCCGCGCATCGACCCGCGCAGCGCTGAGACCGCGAACATCCACCTCGAGCACGACGTCATCCTGCTTGACACATTTCACGCCCTGAGACTCCACGAGCTGCTCGGCGAGATGCTCAAGAAATACGAAAAGGACTTCGGCAAAATCGAGAAGCCCAAATCCATCGAGAAAGCGGAGAAGAAAGCGAAGCAAGCGAACAAGCCCGAGAAGCAGGACTTGACCTATTTCGGCTGAGGATAGAAGAGAAGACAAAAAAGAAGCGAGATCATATGGATCTGCCCTAACGGAATTGCACAAGCGATTACGAAGGAACGTATCCATAGGAATTCTCGTCCTGAACAGAAAATCAAATTCAAAGTAAAATCAAAAAAAACACACTAACACAACAGGTGAAAACAATGGCAACAGAAAAAATAATTGGAATTGATCTTGGGACATCGAACTCAGCGGCAGCGGTCTTGCAGGGCGGAAAGCCCGCGATTATCCCATCCGCGGAAGGCGCGACGCAGTACGGGAAAGCGTTCCCGAGCGTCGTCGCGTTCACAAAGGACGGCCAGGTCCTCGTCGGAGAGCCCGCGAGGCGCCAGGCGACTTCGAACCCCGAGCGCACCATCACGGCAGCGAAGCGCAAGATGGGCACGGATTTTACCTACAAAGTCAACAGCAAGGAGTACACGCCGCAGCAGATTTCCGCCTTCATTTTGCAGAAAATCAAGCGCGACGCTGAAGAATATCTCGGAGAGCCCATCAAGAAAGCAGTCATCACTGTTCCGGCTTATTTTGACGACAACCAGCGCCAGGCTACGAAAGACGCCGGAGAAATCGCGGGACTGGAAGTTATAAGAATCGTCAACGAGCCGACGGCTGCCAGCTTGACCTACGGTCTCGACAAAGCCGACAAGGACATGCGCATTATTGTGTTCGACCTTGGTGGAGGCACGCTCGACGTCACCATCATGGAGTTCGGCGAAGGAGTCTTCGAAGTCAAGTCGACCTCTGGAGACACCCAGCTCGGCGGAACCGACATGGACCAGATTATCGTCGACGCCATCGCGAAGGACTTCAAAGCCAAGGAAGGTATCGACCTCTCGAAGGACCCGACCGCCAACCAGCGCCTCAAGGAAGCCGCGGAGAAGGCGAAGATTGAGCTCTCAACCACACTCGAAAGCGACATCAACCTGCCCTTCATCAGCTCAGGCAAGGACGGGCCCAAGCACCTCACCTTCAAGCTGACGCGCGCGAAGCTCGAGGAGCTCGTTGAGCCCCTCATCAAGCGCTGCATCAAGCCGCTCGAGCAGGCCATCAAGGACGCGAACCTCGGAAAAGACCGCATTGACAAGATTATCCTGGTCGGCGGACCCACGAGAATGCCGATTGTGCGCAAGCTCGTCGAAGACCACCTCGGCAAAAAGGCTGAGCGCGGCGCTGACCCCATGGAATGTGTCGCCCAAGGCGCGGCCATCCAGGCGGGAGTGCTCGCGGGAGAAATCAAAGATATTCTCCTGCTCGACGTCACCCCGCTGACGCTCGGCATCGAAACCCTCGGCGGAGTCATGACCCCGCTCATCGAGCGAAACACCACTATTCCCTCGAAGAAGAGCCAGATTTTCAGCACCGCGTCTGACAACCAGCCCGCGGTCACCATCCACGTGCTCCAGGGCGAGCGCTCAATGGCGACGGACAACAAGAGCCTTGGCAGATTCGACCTCGTCGGCATCCCGCCGGCGCCGAGAGGCATCCCTCAAATTGAAGTCTCTTTTGACATCGACGCCAACGGCATCGTGCACGTCCACGCGAAAGACCTCGGCACCGGAAAAGAGCAGAGCATCAAGATTACCGCGGCGCAAAAGCTCGACAAGGGCGACATCGAGCGCATGAAGAAAGACGCGGAAAGCCACGCTGAAGAGGACAAGCAGCGCCTCGAGAAAGTCCAGGTGCTCAACGAAGCCGAGAGCATGGCCTACCAGTACGACAAACTCGTAGCGGAGATGGGCGACAAGGTCGACAAGAAGCAGCTTGAGCCGTTGAAGAAAGACATCGAAGGTCTCAAGGAGCTCCTCAAAGACAAAGACGCCAACTACGAGCACATCAAGAAGGCGAAGGACGACCTCACGGCGAAGTTCCAGAAAGTCTCGGAAGAGATGTACCAGAAAGTCGCCGAGGAGCAGGCCAAAAAGCAGCAAGGCCAGGCCGGCGGAGCCGGAAAAGGCGGCGCTTCAGGGCCCAAGGACGACAACGTCGTCGACGCTGACTTCAAGGTCGAGGACGAAGACAAGAAGAAGGCGAAGTAAAGGAAGGATACTAAAAAGAGGAAAAGGCGGTCGACGGCCTCCGGCCTATTCGGCGGAGACCGCCTCATCGACCGCCACGTGGCGTGCGGCGAAGGCTGTTAGCGGAACGCTAACCTACGAACGAAGTGAGTATGCTGCCTGAATAGGGCTTCGTAGAAGCCCGTCGCACGCCCCCGTATCCCTTTTTGTTCCCAATTCAATCGAACTAAATGCTTAAATAACAGCCCGAATCCAACAAACGAATGGCGAAAGACTACTACCAGACCCTCGGCGTAGGCAAGAACGCGACGAAGGAGGATGTCAAGAAGGCGTACAAGAAGCTCGCTAAGCAGTTCCACCCCGACCTCAACAAGAGCGCGGACGCGGAGCAGAAGTTCAAGGAGATAAACGAGGCCGCTGCCGTTTTGGGCGACGACGCGAAGCGCAGCCAGTACGACCAGTTCGGCGACGCGGAATCTTACAAGCGCGCGGCGGGCGGCAACGGCGCCTCAGGGTTCGACTTCGGCGGCTTCCGGGACTTCGCGGGCTTCGACTTCGGGGACATTTTCGACCAGTTTTTCTCAGGCGGCATGAACGGCGGCCAGCGCCGGCGCTCAAAGAGAGGCTCGAACATCCGCGTCGACATCGAAATCACACTCGAAAACGCGGCGCAAGGAACAATCAAGATTCTTTCTATTCCTAGAGAAGAGCGCTGCCCCCAGTGCCAGGGCACGGGCGCCGCGTCTCCAGAAGATATCACAACCTGTTCTGAATGCAACGGCGCGGGAGTCAGCAGGCGCACCCAGCGCACGCCCTTCGGCGTGTTCGCGACAACCTCCACGTGCGGCACGTGCCGCGGACGCGGCAAGACCATCGAAATCGAGTGCGAGGAATGCGACGGCACAGGCCTTGTGAAGAAAACGCGCAAGATTGAAGTCAAAGTACCTCCCGGAGCTGAAGAAGGCACAAACCTCAGAGTGACCGGAGAAGGCGAGGCAGGAGAGGAAGGCGCGGACGCGGGAGACCTCTATGTGATCATCCACGTCAAGGAGCACGAGCTCTTCGAGCGCAGGGCTGACGACCTCTACATCAAAGTGGAGATTCCCTTCACAACCGCGGCGCTCGGCGGCGAAGTCGAGGTGCCGACGCTTCTGGGCAAAGCGAGTCTCAGGATTCCAGCTGGTACGCAGAGCAACACCGTCTTCAAGATGCGCGACAAAGGCATCCCGTATCTCCACGGCTCGGGGCAGGGTGACGAGCTCGTCGAAGTCGTCGTAGCGGTTCCCAAGAGTCTCAGCAAGCGCCAGAAGGAGCTCCTCGAAGAGTTCGAAGGTCGCGAGCCTAAAAAGAAGAAGGGATTTTTTAAGTGATTTGAAGCGATAGAAAGGATTCTTTCAAAGGAATGACGGTTAAATGTTCTCCAAATAAGCCGCGACCGATTTCGGCACCAAATTCTTCCACTCCTCTCCTTTTGCCATCATCTCGCGCGTAATCGTGCCCGATACGCCCTTCACAAACCGAACGCCACGAACGGCGATTCCCGCTTTCTCGAACAACTCGCGCGTATGCGCGTTGCCCGTGTACACCACATCAAACTTCCCGACAGTCGTCTGCACATGAGAAACCCACGCGCCGTCATCGTTGATGTCGGGAATCGCGACAATCTCGAAGCGGACAATCTTGTCGTCGTGCAGCGCCCGCTGAATCATCTCCTTGCGCTGCTCGAAAGAATAGGGATTCTCTGGGGTTCCAGACTCCTCAGAACTCCCAACTCCAATAATGACTTTCTCAGAGAATCCCAAAGCGTCGTGAACGTCCCGAAGATGACCATTATGGAAAGGCTGGAAGCGACCGACAAAGAGGCAGTTCATTTGAGTTCGATAATCGGCGCTGACTCGCGCTTGTGCTTGTTGCGCTCCATGCGCTGGAGAGTCTTCTTCACGAGATTGTCCTTCTTGTTCAGCTTCTCGTCGAGCAGGACCTTGCGCAGAATCGCGTCGAGCTTGGTGTAGCTCGCGCCCAAATCCGCCTCATCCGTCTGCCCGACCGTCAATTCCGCGGTAGGCTTCTTTTTCAGGAAGACCTCAGGAATCTCAAGGAACCGCGCCACTTCGTACACTTGCGTCTTCAATAAGTCGCCAATGGGCAGCACGTCGCACGCCAAATCGCCGTATTTCGTCCCATAGCCGAGCAGAATCTCGCTTTTGTTGGACGTCCCGACAACGAGCGTGTTGTTGCTATTGGCATAGTTGTAGAGAAGAAGAGCGCGAATCCGGGCCTTGATATTCATCAGAGCGACCTTGCTCTGCTTCCAGGGCAGACCGGAGAACGCCTCTAAAAACGGATTGATAGGAACTTGAACCGCCTTGACTTTAAGCTTCCTCGCGATAGACAGCCCATCATCGATGTTGCTCTGCAAAGTCAGCCCGACCTCAGGCATGAGCAGCGCGGTGACATTCTTGGGATTGAGAGCGTCGCAGCACAGCTTCAGAACAACAGCGGAATCCACGCCGCCGGAAACCCCGACAACGGCTTTTTTCTGGTGAACGCGCTTGAAGAAGTTTCTGAGCTCCTCCACCAGGCGATAATACTCTGTCTTCATCCTAAAAGGGTGTGAGACAGCCTATAAAAAGCTTCCGGGGAAGAGTTTATAAAGGAAAAATCACCCCTATGGAGTATGCCCACAATGGAAGAAACGCTCAGGTACGTCGCTTTACCGAGAGCGGAAACAACCGCTCAACCCGATTCTCATCTGGAAAGAATTGTGTCTTCCCAGTCCGCGCCTTCGACGGAAAGAAAAAGCGCGTACGACCTATTTATCCCGATGGGAAGCGCGGGGCTTGAAGGATTAAAACTCACGTATGATGGAAATCACGGCCTGCTTTCCATCGAGAAAAAAGAGCGAGGTGAAAAGAGCAACGACTTCTTCTCGCTTCAGACCGACGGGCGCTACCAGATAACGGCTCGCTACGACCCGGTAAAACGAGGGCTTGCGATTCATTATGAATCAAGAGAATACGGCGAAGCGATAGACCGCGCGAAAGCG
>JAUSJW010000016.1 GCA_030647105.1 Nanobdellota archaeon
AAGGTGACCGCGGATACACCACCATCTATGACCCGCATCAAAGCGGAAGAAAGTCTGCCGGAGAACTTCTCAAGTCATTTATCCAGCGTTCGAGGTATGATCCTGCTCGTGAACCCGGGCCAAGGAGGACACTTACCGAAGAGGAAAAGACAGTTGCACGCGCGAAGTTCACATCGGATATCCTCCCAAGAGAGCCTGCTATTGGTCCTGAAAGCACAGGATTTGTCGCGAGGTCGCATTCCCATCTGGATCCGGGCGTAGCTGTTATTACCTCCTGTGTCGGCCTTCCCACAAAGCTGGTCAAGAACCCCGATGAAATCTGCATCCATACCTTCCAAGAGCCCATGGGATTCAGATTTCCGATAAGTACGGGGAGCGATTATCAGGGAATGAGTTCAGAATATGTGCAGCGAACCATGGATGTCTTTGACCTTGAGCAGGGACGAGTAAGAACAATTGAGAGAGGCAGCGGCGGTCGGCATGGAGGCGATCTTGGGCATTGGGATGGTATCCAGATGCCGGGCGGGATAGATGAGCGTTGCTGGCGCATCATGGAAGCATGTCAGTACTTTGCAACAAAGCTCGGCGTTCCAGTGGAGATTGAAGGACTTGTCGACCATCGGCCCGTTGGCACAAATGTTTCTCTTTTTCAGTTGACCAAATCGCATCTCTTGGAGAGTGTCTTGACTCAGGTAGAGGCGAACCCCTCTCAATGTCTGCTGTATGAGCAGCATGGAGCCATCGGCTCTATCGCGTTTACCGGGGATGTCATCCTCTACGCAGATAATGGTATTCGAGGCGAATCTGGAGAGCGCAGGCTGCGGGAGCTCCTCGCGCAAACCCAGGGAAAGGATGTTCTTTTGGTGACTCGCTCGTTTAGAGATGATTTGATTGCAGAAGGCTTGCGAAATTATGCCACATTTGATAAGGTGGAGGGCATTGTCGGAGAACACATCAGAAAGAGCTTTGTCGGCTGGACTGCAGTGCACGCAATAGGGTACATGACTTCACAACTCCATAGGCGCCGAAGAGAGGGCCACAATGTTTGTTGCGTCATGTCCGAATCTTCTCTAGGCAGAGCTATGGTAGACCTGCCGAAAGATACCGATAGAATCGTATACGACCAAAAAAACCAAATCGTGCTCCTGCGGAATGCTCGTGTAGAGGCGGCAAGAGGAGAATTCCAGATTTATTTAGTGAAGTGATTCTAGGATAACCTCATTGATTTCTCGGCCTAACTTTTTCGAATTTCTTCAGTGCCTGAAAGAAATTCTCCAAAGAGAGGATTTCGCGAGGTACAAAAATGACAGGAGAGCCAGAGAAGAAGTTTAGTGCAGGATTGATTCGAGCCACCGTCTGGAAGAACACCGCAAAGAACGGCAACGAGTTCAAGTCCGTCAGCTTGACCAAAAGCTACCAAAAGGATGGTGAGTGGAAGAATAGCAATTCTTTCGGCACACAGGACTTGGATAAGGCCATCCAGGTGCTACAGGAAGCAAAAGCTTACCTTGTTGGTGGCGTCGAGGAGGAGATTGTTCTTTAATTTTTAATTCTTTTTTTCATCAAACTTATAGAAAAAGTTCTCTTAACTGCTTCTTCGCGCCGTTCACCGGCCATACCCCGGCCGTTGCATTAAATAGAGATGTTCTGCGCCGCCACGCCCGTGACTTCTGAAGTGAGATTCCGTATATTTGAACTCGTATATGAGCTCATTGATGAATTCCTGGTGCTCTTTTTGCCCCATTCTCGTAATTTGCTCCTGCACCGGACCCGTGTTATGCTGTATCCCCTCTAGAAGACGAACCTGGAGTACCTTTATGATGGGAGCAAAATCAACGCTCCCAATCATCACATTAGTGAATTGGGCATGCTTTCCTAGGAACCGTTCTATCTCTTTTTTGTAGGTACCTGCCGAGGTATCAAAGCGCTCACCCAACGGGCAATTAAAAACACAAGCTTCCATCAGCCCAAAATACTTTGCGAGAGGTTCTGCAAGCCTTTTCGCCTCGTCTATTCTTGTGTGTCTTGGCTCTAGGTGAGCAAGTGATACGTCAAACTGATATTGTGCAAATCCAAGTTCACTTCCCGCGCTTCTATCGTGAGCATCTTTTCTCTTTTCCCACTTAGCGTAGATGGTCTTGAACACTTCGATGAAAACTCGTTTGGCTGCATGCACTTCTCCCTTTTCAGGAACACGGTCATACTCATAGCGAGAAGAAGGATTCCATAATCGGTGGCAGGCGACATAGCTCGCCTTCAAATACATTCGAAGGTGATGTTCAAACATAGCATCCTTCCTTTCGTTGAGGCCTATTTAATAATTGTGTTTTTTTAATCGAGCTTGACTTAGATTCGCTCGAAAATTTCCCAATTCTTGAGGAAATTTCCTCGGAGTGAAACCATGAACAAATTAAGCACGCACCAGCAGCAGTTCGGAGATCTGAACCGACAGCTCAACCGGATGAGGGCACAGATGAACAAAGACTTCAGGGAAGAATGCCTAGAAGCTCGAACCCAAGGTGAGCACGATGAGTGAACCGAACCTAGGTATGGCAGAACTGAAGCTTGAGGCCATGAACTTCGACCGCGCAGAAATGCGAGACCTGCATGTAGTCAAAGAGGCAATTGACGGGGAAGGGCGCCAAGATTATCTCAGCAAGCACCATATGGGCGTTTGGAACGTGGACAAGCATGAACTGGCCTGCCTCGCTCCCAAGAGCTACATGGTCATCCAGCAGCGCCACGCGACGGAGAGCATCATCGAAGCCCTCACCAGCCTCAACATCAAGGCAACAG
This sequence comes from Nanobdellota archaeon, assembly GCA_030647105.1. GTDB lineage: Archaea > Nanobdellota > Nanobdellia > Woesearchaeales > WJIZ01 > JAGVXW01. The sequence goes on from JAUSJW010000016.1 coordinate 2,797, forward strand.
CGATGCTCAAGAAGAGTCGGCATGGCATACAGCTTGACCTGGATTTCCCGGATGCCAAATTTCAACTTTCGGAAGTAGGGGAATCCTTCACGAGCGGCGTACGCATCATCTCTGATTACAGCCAGGTGGCAGGGCTTGTTATTTCCCCGAGAATCACGCGGCTCGTGTGCTCGAACGGGATGATAATCAACGAAGTCGTGCGCTCGAAGAGAATCAAGTACAGCGAGGAGCTCAAGGTGACCGTAGAAGGCCTGATTGACCAGATGCTCAAAGACATCATCTCGAGCGACGGCAAACTCGCCGGCATGGTGAGCGCGTGCATGCGCGACAGCATCGAATGGCAGGCGTGCCAGCTTTTGGCGAGGGCGCTCTTCAAGCAGAAAAAGCACGTCAAGCAGATTCTCTCCCGCCTGACTCTCAGCCAGGACAGCAAAGTGAACCGGTGGCAATTCTACAACGCCATCACCGAGTACTGCACAAGGGGCGAGCGCCTGAAGCCCGCACTCGACGCTTGGTTGCAAAACAAGGCCCAGAAAGTGCTCACAACCCCTTTCATCAAGCTCACCGAAGAGCTTCTGAGGGTCGAGGGCTCCGAGGATGTGGAAGCATGATTACGCTTCCAACCTTCAAAGGATATACGATAGACGAGCGGCTCGGCGAATTTCGCAGGGCGGACGTCGAGAGGCAGGAGCTGGAGTTCATCCCCTTTGAGAGCGATAAGGGAATGGAATTGCTCAGGGAGTGGATTTTGTATCTGGCAAATCTTCAGTAACCGACTTCTCCTCTGTTTCTTTTCTTGCGTTTTTTAACGCCAAAAGATACTCCGTATATTTCTTCTTAACGCCTTCTGTTAACTCAGCATAAGTCATGAGCTGGATTCCCTTACGCTCATTTGCAATACTTCTAGATTTAGGCGTGATTTTTTTGCCGACTAGGTAACAGTCTATGCCCCTATAGTCGCTTCCCTTGTACTGTTTTGCAATAATTTTGTAATTCTCGACTTGGTCAATATCCTCTTTAGTGATATCGTGCGAGGGACGTTTAATGTCAACGATGATGAGGCGATTCTCGAAAGAGACACACACAAAATCTGGACGAAGGTTTTTATCTTCTTTCTCAATCTCATCGCCAATAAATTTCTTTAGGGTTTTATTAGCCTGAACAAGCCACCACTCCTCATCCAAAATCCACATATTGTTTTCTAGTTTGCTCTGAATAGAATTATTCCCCCTAATCTCAAATGTTTCTTCATTTGTGACCATTTCCTCGAAAATCTCTATAGTCATCAAACGGCTCATCAATATCCTCGATACAGAAGTGACTTCTAACAGTGAACTTGTTTCGAGCAGTTTACTAAGTTCGTCCATTGCCTTTGAGTCTTGTTTAGAGATTCTTTTAATCAATTCTTTGAAGGCGACCTTCACCTTTTCCTCAGTTTTGAAGATAGTTTGGTTTAGATTATCAATGACTTCTCGGGCTAATGAGAGGTTTGCATCGTCAGTAATAAGGGCGGGATCAAAGTTGCTAAGAATGGTAATTAGGGTGCTTGGAAACTTCTTAATGAGCTCCGCCATTTTATCGTCCAATTGTGAATTGGCTTTCTTTTTGCTCTCGATTTCATCAAGATACTCTTCTCTGGATTTCCACCCTATACTCTCCAGGATCACATCTAGCGCCTCGAAAATTTTTTCAAGTTGCTCCGGGGTTTTCACAGCGATTTTATTTCTTCGTAGTTCCCCTTCTTCAGAGCTAAAATAAAAATTTGCGATTGCTGGAAGATACTCAGAATCAGATTCAAAAGCGCGGGTAGCTACAACATACAAATTCTTGGTTATCCAAACTTTCTTTTTTTCCCACTCGGCACGTTTTAATTTAGACTTGCATTTAGGGCAATTAACCGACAAATTGGAGTCATATTTATTCTCGCACCGATCACAAATAGCTTCGGCCATCTGGAGGCATTAACGCGTAGGAGCATATAAGGTTTATCCATTTAAGCATACTCGTTGGCTTAAAAATAAAAAAATATAAGAAAGATTACTTTAGTGCCAGATCTTCCTCCCACCTTAGGCCGAGTTCACGGATATCGTTCTCCGCGCACTGGCTGACAATCAGGATTGTCAACTCCCGATAGTCGGCGTCCGAGAGTGCGGCTCTGACTCCATATTTCTTCAGGAGCCGCTCCAGGGTCCTACGGAAGAATTCCCTCGTCGTCAAATCAAAACCAGAGCGCATCAGTTGCTCCATCGCGTCGCTTGCTTTACTCATCGTTGCCTCCATTGGCTTCGCCAATACCAGGCCCGTTTTCCCGCGAGACCAGCCTTCCGCGGTGCGCATCCATAAAATTTTGGCAGGCGAAACAGCTCAGAACTCGCGACCCGAAGGGGAAAATTTTAGGTAGGCGCAACTCGCTAGCCGAGTATGCGGAAGGCGTTAAGAATTGTCTGACTCAGTTT
>JAUSJW010000023.1 GCA_030647105.1 Nanobdellota archaeon
AGCATCGAGCGCGTCTTTGTATTCCTTTTCCCCAAGCGCCCTTCTCACTCTAATCTGCTCTTCTGTGAGGCGTAGGGCCAAGGGTGGGATAGTGACCCCCTTGTCTGTTTCGCGCTGTTCGGCGATATAAGAAAGCGCGTCTCTCAAAGGAACGAGGGTTGTTGGAGTTCCCTTCGCAATTAAGTAGATGTTGTCTTTTCCATCCACCACAAAGGTACGACTCTCAGAACCAGAGACCAGATTCTCCAAATCTCTCGCGGGAGTTAAAGACCTGCTGATATCCGAAACCAACCTTTTGCCACCCATCGCGAGCGATTTGACAATATTCGGAGCCTTGTTGTCATACTCTTGCTGCAATGTTCTGACTTGGGAGGGCAAGTATCTCGCGCCATTAGATTCTGGCTGGCTAATGGAAGCAAGCAAGTCTTGCGCTTCAAGAAGAGAGTCTAAGGAAGGAGCGTTCAGTTTCGCCCTAGCCTCCTGTATCCTTTTTGAACCTTCGATGTACCCTTCAAGCAAGGCTTTTTTTTCGCGAGTCTCCCCTAAGAGTTCTCGAACCTCTTTTTCGCGATACAGCCGGTTCTCATGTAGGTAAACTTTCTCCACTCGTGTTTCTCCTAGCCTATCATAGCGCAGGGTGCGCTTGTTAGAGTCGTCAAGTATCGCGTTTATCCGCGCTTCGGCCACTGCCATTTGGGCGATATACGTGGAAGCTTCAGTAATCTTCACCTTCACAGAGATTTGCCCGCGAATCTGAGCAATTTCAGCTTTCCCAGCATCGAGGCTTTCCTTCGCCTTCGCGAGATAGTCATGTCTGCTTGTCACCGAAGCTTCCATAAACCCTTGAGCAGTGCGTTCCTGGGTGTCTCTAACATAGATAATACTGCCATTCGGTCTAAACACGCGGGCATACCCGCCAATATCTGAGGGTTCTTCAACTTTTAACTTGGCAACGAGGCCCGCTCGGGCTCCTTGAGTGAACAGCCCGTAGCCATCTCGCTCTTTTTCGTGAGCCGTTAATTGTATTTGAGGGGAATAGAGCTCCTTGCTTCGCAGATAAGCCGCAGGTTCCGGGGGTTGCGGTCTTGCAAGCACAAGGTCAAGAGTGCGTGAACCAGCATCCATCACCTGCTGTGTGGTGAGCTGGATAGCGTTGCCCACAGCTCCAAGATAGCGCCTTCCCGCATCAAACATCACACTTGTTAACGTCATCCGCATCAGGAGCCCAAAGCCATTCTTAAACCTTCTGCAGCCCCTTCAGCACTTCAAGCGCCTTCAGAACGTACTCGTCCTTCAAGTACAACAACAATTCAGAGCTCGATGTCAACAGTTCCGTAATCGTAATGCCGTGCAGCGCCAGCTCGCGCGTTATCGTCGAAAAAACACCTTTCGCGTCGATGGCCGTGGGCGGGAAGAGCAGGCTGATTTCCGAGATGTTCCTGTGGCGGTTCGTGTACTGAAAGCGCGAGAACAGCTCTTTTACCGCCTTCTCCTTGTCCGCGTCCACGTAGACCGTGATGTGCGCGCTCCCAACAACAATCTTGAGCGTGTCTCCCTTGTCGTAGTCTATCTGCGCGATGAGCTTCTGCAATTCCTTCAGCAGTTCGCGGCTTTTCTCGAAATCGAGGATGAGGATGTTGTCCTTCACGTGCATGCGCACGCCGTGGAAAACACTTCTCGTCTCCTTCCCTTCCTTCGAAAACCCGTAGCGCCGCAGCATCGCGACAACGGCTTCCATCTGGTTCGCTTTAGCGACACCCTCTTTAACGAGGTAGCGCGCGAGCGCTCTCCTGTTTACAAGGCCGGAAGCGTAGCACTTCTCAATCTCCGGCTTTTTCGCCAGCAGCTGCCTGAACATTTGTTCTATTTGTGACATATCTAGAGAAGAAGTGCCATATCTTCATAAATCTTTCGGTTTGTGACACTATCTTTAAAAGCAACCAGGAGGTACCAGAAAGCATGGAACCATTCACAGTTAGCTGCTCTTGGCGCTGATTCTCTCAGTACAGTCCAATTCATTCAATTCAATACCGAACTAAACAGGTGAACACTATGATTATCGTCGTTGGAAAAGAAGCGAGCAAAAAACAAATCGATTATATCATCGGAAAGATTAGCGAGCTTGGCCTCAAGCCGCTCTATCTTCCCGGAACAGAAAAAACAGTCATCGGCGCCATCGGCGATGAGCGCGTGCTCAGCCAGCTCAATCTCGAGTCGCTCTCGTGCGTTGAAAAAGTGGTGCCGATTCTCAAGCCCTACCGCGCCGTGAGCCGCGAGTTCAGAAAGCAGGACACTATTGTAGAAGTGAAAGGGCATAAGATAGGCGGCAGCCATTTTGCGATGATAGCGGGGCCATGCTCCATCGAATCGCAAGCCCAGTTCCGCGAGGCGGCGACGCGCCTCAAGACGCTCGGTATTTCTTTCGTCCGCGGCGGCGCCTTCAAGCCGAGAACTTCCCCTTACTCGTTCACCGGACTGGAAGGCGAAGGCCTCCAGATTCTCAAGGAAGTCAAGGAAGAGACTGGCCAAATTATGGTCACAGAGTTGATGGACACCAGAGACTTCGACGCGGTCTGTGCGCACACGGATATCATCCAGATAGGCGCACGGAACATGCAGAACTTTAAGCTCCTTAAGCAAGTAGGACAAGGGAACCTTCCTGTTCTGCTCAAGCGCGGCTACGCCGCGACTATCGAGGAGTTCCTCCTCGCCGCGGAATACATCGTCTCAGAGGGCAATCCGAATGTTATCCTCTGCGAGCGCGGCATCCGCACCTTCGAGACAGCGTACAGGAACACGCTCGACATCAACGCCATCCCTCTGCTCAAGCAGCTCACTCACCTGCCGGTCATCGCGGACCCGAGCCACGGGTGCGGCAAGCGCTCGCTCATCTCCCCGCTCACCAAGGCCATCGTAGCGGCTGGCGCGGACGGAGCGATGATTGAAGTGCATCCCTCGCCCGAGACCGCCCTCTCCGACGGCGACCAGCAACTCAATATCGAGGATTTCGCCCAATTGCTCGTTGAACTAAGACCCTACCTCAAACTCGCGGGAAAGGAATTCCCAGAGGCTCGTCCATGAACGAGTCCAGAATCTCCTGCCTCGCCCCGCTACGCGAGACCGTGAAGATGCCCGTTGATATTCTGGGCTATTTCAACGCGCTTCGGGAAGGAAAGCGCCATACGTTCCTCTTCGAGACGCTCTCTCCGACGGGAGACGCGCAAATCATCGGCTCGCACGACCCTTCCCTGAAGATTTCTGGAAGCGCAGAGCGCTTCCGGATTGAGGCGCTAAACGCCTTCGGAAAGACGCTTCTTCCAGACATCGCAAGCAGGCTGCCCTTCTGCGAGGATGTCAAAATCGCGCAAGGCGTGCTTGAGGGGAGTGTCAGGAACACTTGTAAGGGAGCAAGCGGAGACGAGTTGATGCGCCTAAAGCTGCAGAGCCAGGCGGATGTACTTCGCGCCATCGCATTCGCTTACGTGCCGCTCCGTGCGTCTCCGGCATTCGGCGGCCTCATCGGAGCGTTCTCCTACGATTTCATCGACCAGTTCGAGGAGCTTCCAAACAATAAGGCAGACCTCCTAGAACTTCCAGATTATCTCTTTTACTATGCTGACAATCTGTTTTTCGCCGAGCCCGGCAAGGACAAGCTCCAGTTCATCGCCAACGCCATCGTCGTCGGAGACGAGGAAGAGGCGCACGAGCGCTGCCTGAGAAAAATTTCGGAGTATCGCTCTGCCTTGACGCGCGTTGCCAAGGTAAATCCGGAAACTAACACGTCGCTTCTGAGCATCACTTCTGACACCACGCAGGAGGAATTCGAAGCGCTAGTCATGAAGATGAAAGAGCACATCGCGAAAGGCGATGTCTTCCAGGCCGTCCCTTCCCGCACCCTCATCGCTGAAGGAGCGCCGGATGCTTTCGAGACCTATAAATCCCTTCATAAGATTAATCCATCTCCTTACATGTTCTTCTTTGACTTCGGTGACCATCAGCTGGTCGGCTCGTCGCCGGAAGTCGCGATACGCGTGACCGGAGGTTCTGAGAAGACCGTCGAGATTCGGCCCATCGCGGGAACGCGGCCTCGCGGATTCGACGGAGAAAGGCGCGACGCGGATCTAGACAGCAGGTACGAGACCGAGCTCAAGACCGACAGAAAAGAGCTCGCGGAGCACATGATGCTTGTCGACCTCGCGAGAAACGACATCGCGAAAGTCTCGATTCCCGGAACCCGCGTCGTCACAGAGCCTGTAGTCATCGAAAAATATTCCCACGTCCAGCACCTCGTCTCCTCAATCAAGGGCACCCTGAAACCTGGCCTCGACGCGCTCCATGCGTATGTCGCCACGATGAATATGGGGACCGTCTGCGGCGCCCCGAAGATTGAGGCCATGAAAATCCTGAGAAGGGAAGAAAAGACCAAGCGAGGATACTATGGCGGCGCTGTCGCCTGCTTCACTCCCGACGGCAACTTCGATTCGGGCCTCATCATCCGCACGCTCGTGTTCAAGGGCGGCAAGGCTTATCTCCGGGTCGGCGCAGGCATCGTGCAGGATTCGCTTCCGGAGCGCGAATACCTGGAGACCGAGCATAAGGCGCGGGCCTGCCTCACTGCTCTCAAGGAGGCGGCGCGATGAGCTTGAGGGTTCTGATGATTGACAATTTCGACTCGTTCACCTACAACTTGGTAGACGAGTTTTCCAAGCGCGGTTGCACCGTGACAACACTCAGGAATTCCATCGCTCTCGACGACCTGAACGCGTTTGTCAAAAAAACGAGCCCCCAACTCATTGTCCTCAGCCCCGGCCCCGGAAGTCCGCGAGAGGCGGGAATTTGCATCCCGCTCATCCAGGAGTTCCAGGGGAAAATCCCGATGCTCGGCGTGTGCCTCGGGCATCAGGCGATGGTCGAGGCGCTAGGAGGCAGCGTAGGCAGGGCAGAGGAGATTGTACATGGCAAGACATCGTTCATCTTTCACGACGGCAAAGGCCTCTTCGAGGGACTCGGCAGTCCTCTATCGGGCGCGCGCTACCATTCGCTCTGCGCTTCCCGGCTGCCCGAGATGCTCGAAGTCACAGCGCGGACAGAGGAGGGAATGATCATGGGCGTGAAGCACCGGGACTCGAAGACTCTGCTCGAGGGTGTCCAGTTCCATCCTGAAAGCGTGCTCACAACTCAAGGGGGGAAGATGATTGAGAATCTCATCCGCCGCGTTGGAGGTGGCGCATGCAAGCCGTAATCCAGAAACTGGTGAGTAAACAGTCTCTTTCTTCTGCTGAGGCGGCTGCGGCCATGCACGAGATTGTGGGCGGCGGCGCTACCGACGCACAGATTGCAGCCTTTCTAGTCGCACTGCGCATGAAAGGCGAGACTCCCGAAGAAATCGCGGGGTTCGCCAGCGCGCTCCTCGAAAAGGCGCAGAGAATGCATATCGAAGCGTCTCTGCTACTGGACACCTGCGGCACGGGCGGCGACGGCGCTGGTACCTTCAACATCTCGACAGCGGTCGCTTTCGTCGTTGCTGGAGCAGGAGTCCCGGTAGTCAAGCATGGTAACCGTGCGGTCTCAAGCTCCTGCGGCAGTGCGGACGTGCTGGAGGCGCTCGGAGTCAACCTCTCGGCAGGTGCAGAGGTCATACGGAAGTGCATCCAGCAAATCGGCATCGGCTTTCTGTTCGCCCCTCTTTTCCATCCTTCGATGAAGCGCGTTGCCAGCGTGAGAAAAGATCTGGGCATGCGAACAGTCTTCAACCTTCTCGGGCCGCTTGTTAATCCAGCCGGAGCAACGCATCAGTTGGTCGGCGTGTACGACTCTTCCCTGACAGAAACGCTCGCCGAAGCGCTCCGCAGAAACGGAACGAGTCGCGCGCTCGTCGTGCATGGAGTAGGACTAGATGAAATCACGACGTGCGGCGAAACCAAAATTACCGAACTCTCGGAATCCGGAATGAACACCTTCACGCTCTCGCCTGAGGAGGTAGGGATGGCACGTTCGAAAAAAGAGGAGCTGAAGGGAGGAAACGCGAAAGAGAACGCTGATATTTTGAAAAAGATTCTGGGCGGCGAACACGGGCCCAAGCGAGACATCGTCATCCTCAACAGCGCGGCGGCGCTCTACCTCTGCGGCAAGGCAAACTCGATTAAAAACGCAGTCCCTCTGGCCGAACATTCCCTTGACTCGGGGTCGGCTCTCAAAAAATTGAACATGCTCGTCGCCATGACGCATCGCAATCCAGAACTTCCTCCGGCAGCGTTCCTCTCGATGATTGTTGCGCATACCAGGGAGGTTGTTGAGGCACGCAAGAAAACAACGCCTCTCGAAACGCTGAAACGCATAATCTCTTCTGGCGTCGGGCAGGTGCGCTCTTTTAAAGCGGCTCTTCGAAAGAGCCATCTCACCCTCATCGCGGAAATCAAGCGCGCATCTCCTTCAGCCGGCAACATTCAAGAAGACGCCGACCCATTGGAGGTCGCTCGAGCGTACGCCTCCGCCGGCGCTGACGCGATTTCCGTGCTGACCGAGGAGCGCTTCTTCAAAGGCAGCTTGGAAACATTGAGGTCATTAAGAAAAGAAGTAAGCCTCCCTCTCTTAAGGAAAGAGTTTATTCTCGACGAATATCAAGTCTATGAATCAAGAGCGGCAGGCGCTGACGCCATCCTGCTTATCGTTACCCTTCTCACCTCAGAAAAGCTAAGCTCGTTCATAACCCTCGCAGGCAGTCTTGGCATGGACTGCTTGGTGGAATGCCACACCGAAGCGGAACTCAAACAAGCGCTCGCTGCAGGGGCGGACATCATCGGCATCAACAACCGCGACCTCGCTACGTTTAGGATAGACTCAACAGTATTCTCACGCCTCAGGCCACTCATTCCAGAAGGAAAATTCGTCGTCTGCGAATCAGGAATCTCTAGCAGGGAAGACGCTCTCCGCGCCCGTAACGAAGGCGCAGACGCGATTCTCGTCGGAACCGCGCTGATGAAGGCGCCCGACATCGCGAAGAAAGCGCGCGAGCTGCGGGGCGAGTAAGATGGTCTGCGTGAAAGTCTGCGGCATCACAAGCGTCGAGGACGCGTTAGCCTGCGCTGAGTCCGGAGCCGATATCATCGGCCTGAACTTCTGTCCAGGCTCTCCCCGCCTCATTTCAGTCGAGCAGGCTCATGAAATACAGCGCGCCGTCGCCGAGCGCCATCCTGGTGTAAGATTCGTAGGAGTATTCCAGGACACGCCTCTTAGTTCCGTAACCGATATCGCGAATCGTGTTCCGCTCGACAGTATTCAACTACATGGGAGCGAAAGCGTCGCCTCCATGGATGAAATCAAAGCGAAGACGGGGAAAGAAATCATCAAAGTTGTAAAAATCAAAGGCGATGAAAGTTTCCTTAATCTTCCTCAAGCGGATTACCTCCTTTTCGATAGTTTTAATCCTCAACTCGCTGGAGGCTCTGGAACCTCAATTCCCATCGAGCTTCTGGAGAGGCATGCGTCCGTTCTAAAAGCGTGCCGCATTTTCATCGCCGGCGGCCTCTGTGCCTCAAACCTTTCCGCTTATCTTTCCCTCGCGCCGTTCGGCGTCGACCTGAACTCAAAACTTGAGAGCGCCCCAGGAAAGAAAGACCCTGAAAAAGTGAGGCAGGCGCTCCGCGTCATCAAGAGCGGAACCACTATGAACTCCTACTATGGCGCATACGGCGGAATGTTCGTCTCTGAACTGCTCGTCCCCGCGCTCAAAGAGTTAGAAGAAGCGTTCAGCCGCTACAAAGAAGACCCGAATTTTATAAACGAGCTTCAAACTCTTCTTCACGACTTTGCGGGGCGCCCCACACCGCTGACATTGTGCGAACGCTTGGGGAAAAAATTTGGATGCAAGGTCTATCTGAAGCGTGAAGACTTGCTCCATACGGGCGCGCACAAAATCAACAACGCCCTCGGCCAGGCGCTGCTCGCGAAATACATGGGCAAGACGCGTATCATCGCCGAGACCGGCGCGGGACAGCACGGCGTCGCCGCGGCGGCCGCGGCGGCGAAGCTTGGGTTGAAATGCGATGTCTACATGGGTACGGTTGACATGGCGCGCCAGCGCCCCAATGTCCTGCGGATGCGGCTCTTCGGCGCGAACCTCATTCCCGTCGATATCGGCTCGAAAACGCTCAAGGACGCGGTGAACGAGGCCCTGCGGGATTACACGGCTAATAGCGTATCCACCCACTATCTGCTCGGCAGCGCGCTCGGTCCACATCCGTATCCATCTATCGTAGCCCACTTCCAGGCTGTCATCGGAACAGAGGCGAGACAGCAAATCATCGAGCGGGAAGGCAGACTCCCTTCTACCATTCTCGCATGCGTCGGCGGCGGAAGCAACGCCATCGGCATCTTCCAGGCCTTCCTAGACAACAAGGAAGTGAAGCTTATCGGCGTAGAGGCTGGAGGACTTGGCATAGCGACGGGAAAGCACGCCGCGCGCTTCTCGGATCCGCAAAAAGGAAGAGTTGGCATCTTCCACGGCATGAAATCGTTTGTCCTCCAGAATGCTGATGGCCAAATCCAAGAGACACATTCCATCTCAGCCGGTCTAGACTATCCAGGAGTCGGCCCTCAGCACGCACATCTCCGCGAAATGGGGCGGGCGCATTATGTCTCAGCCGACGACAAAGAGGCGCTCGAAGCCCTGAAGATGCTCTCGACAGAAGAGGGAATCATCCCGGCGCTGGAGTCCGCTCACGCCATCGCGCATCTGTGCAAGGTCGCAAAGCCCGGAGAACTCATCCTCATCAATCTTTCAGGCCGCGGCGACAAGGACCTCGACCAGATTCAGGAGGCGGTGCGCCATGAATAAGCTCACCATTTCCGGAAAAAAGCTCTTCATTCCCTTCGCATTGCTGGGTTTTCCAGACGAGGAAACAAGTTTCGGCATCATCAAGCGGTTCATCGAGGGCGGAGCCGACATGCTCGAACTCGGCTTTCCGTTCTCAGACCCCATCGCCGACGGACCCGTGCTTCAGGCGGCCAACGCGAAAGCCGTGCAAGCGGGAATCACGACAGAGACCTGCCTGCGTTTGCTCCGGAGAATCCGCGAGCTGACACCGATTCCCATCGGATTGCTGCTCTACGCGAATATCGTCTATCAGCAAGGGATTGAATGCTTTTATCAGGAATGTAAGGGGGTGGGAGTCACAACCCTCCTTGTCGCCGATGTCCCACTTGAGGAATCGGCGCCGTTTTGCGAGGCAGCGAAAAAAGCGGGCATCGGCACAGTCTTTATCGTCTCGGAATTGACAACTCCCGAGCGGCTCAATGAAATTATCAAGCGGACAACTGGGTTTCTCTATCTTGTCTCAAGCCCTGGCGTGACCGGAGTGAAGAAGGAACTCTCTCATGCGCTTCCTGGCGTTCTGCGAACGCTGAGAAGCGAAACGAGCTTGCCCCTCTTTGTCGGATTCGGCATCAGCACGCCCGAGCATGTGAGGCAGGTGTGCGGCGCGGGAGCGGACGGCGCGATTTGCGGCTCGGCGCTCGTGCAGAAAATAAACGCGAATCTCGACGACAAAACGCGGCTCCTCGATGAAGTGGGAATGATGGTGAAATCAATGAAGGAGGCGACACGGAGCAAGATTTAAATAGAAGCGCGCATTTTCAAATGCTATGGCAAAAGGAACTACGGTCTGTACGAGCGTCTTCTCCTTTAGCTACGCTTCTTTTTATTGCTGGTAAACACCCAGCAATCTACCCCCAACTCCAATTGACCCCTTTGTGACTTCATCTACGGCTGTCAACCCAGCAACCTGGCGTGAAGCGAAAGCGGAGACACGAGTGCACCAAAAGACAATCATCAGGAAGGAACACTATGAACATCGGCTATCAAGGCATCCAGGGAGCGTACAGCGAGGCGGCAGTCTATCAAAAATTTGGCAGAGTCCAAGCGAGAGGCTTTCGCACGTTTGAGGATGTCTTTGAGGCGCTCGGCCAGGGAGAGGTGCAGCAGGCAGTCCTTCCCATCGAAAACAGCATCGCCGGCAGCGTCGCCGTGAACTACGACCTCCTGCTCAAGCACGATGTGCGCATCGTGGGAGAAGTCTACCTGCCTATTCGGCACGCGCTCCTGGGGACTGCGGCTTCATTAGGCCTCGTCAAGCGCGCGCTTTCCCACCCGCAGGCGCTCCAGCAGTGTCAGGACTTCCTGAAGAAGAACAGCATAGAGGCTGTCCCGGAATATGACACCGCCGGCGCGGCGAAACTCGTCAAGGAGCGAGGCAATCCGGAAGAAGCCGCGATAGCGTCGGAGCACTGCGCGGAGCTCTATGAGCTGAACGTGCTCGCGCGGGACATCGGCTCCTCGAAAGACAACTGTACGCGATTCCTGATTGTCGCGAGAGAATCTCCGGTGGAATTGCGCAAGGAGAAGACCAGCTTCGTGTTCAAGGTCAGGCACGAACCGGGTTCGCTCGTGAATTGCCTGCAGCGCCTCGCAAAGCACAGCATCAATCTCACAAAGCTGGAATCGCGCCCGCTGCCGGATACGCCGTGGGAGTATGTCTTCCATGCGGACATCGACGGAGGAACGGATGACCCTGTCGTGTCTCTAGCGCTTGCTGAGATGGAGATGGCCACCCTGTTCCTGCGTGTGGTCGGCAGTTATCCAAAAGCAAGAGCGCCCTTCCAGGAAGCGCCCAAAGAAAGCATCATCACAGAAAGCAAAACGAAAGGTGAACACGCATGATTATTGTACTGAAACCAAACACAAGAAACGAAGATAGGCAAACTCTGCTGGAGGCGATTTCGAAGCGAGGCCTCAAGCCCGTGGAGTTCGCTGGCACAGAGCGCTCCACGATTCACGTCCTCGGAGATGTCAATGAGTCGGTCGCAGAGTCCATGAAATCCTTCGAGTGTGTCGAGAATGTGTTGCGCATCCTCAAGCCCTACAAGCTCGCGAGCAAGGAGCACCAGTCGCAGAAAACCGTCGTCAAGGTAGGCGACGTTTCCTTCGGCAATGGAGAGTTCACGATAATCGCGGGTCCTTGCTCTGTCGAAAGCGAGGCGCAGGTCATGGAGTCGGCGCATATGCTAAAGAAGCTGGGAATAAAAATCATGCGCGCTTCGGCGTTCAAGCCACGCACCTCACCCTACGATTTCCAGGGCATGGGCATTGAGGGGCTGAAACTCCTCAAGAAAGTGCGAGAGGAGACCGGCATGCTCGTCGAGACCGAAATCATGGATGTCCGTGACGTCAAGATAGCTGCGGAGTGCGTAGACATCCTTCGGGTGGGCGCGCGCAACATGCAGAACTTCGACCTCCTCAAGGAGCTCGGAAAAATAGACAAGCCCGTCATCCTCAAGCGGGGCATGTCGGCGACCATCAACGAGTTCATCATGGCAGCGGAGTACATCCTGCTGCATGGAAACCGCAGAGTCATCCTCTGCGAGCGCGGCATCCGCACCTTCGAGACTGCGTACAGGAATACGCTCGATCTTGGGGCGGTCGCGGTGCTCAGAACCTTGACGCACCTTCCCATCATCGTCGACCCGAGCCATGCGGCCGGGAAGCGCGACCTTGTCCCACCGCTCTGCAAGGCAGCGGCGGCAGTCGGAGCAGACGGCCTGCTTGTGGAAGCGCATCCACACCCCGACCAGGCGCTCAGCGATGGCGCGCAATCCCTGACACCGGAACAGTTGGCGAAGCTGATGGAAGAGCTCAGGCCTCTTTGCATCGCAGTGGGAAGGAGGCTGGCGTAACATGAGACTCGAACTCGTTGTGCGGAAAGAGGAGCGTAAGACAGTCATTCACCTCGGAGAATCGCTCCTGCCCGAGATGAAGCGCCATCTATTGGCAAAGCATCATAAGAACCCCATCGTCCTCCTTGTCGACGCGAATGTGCTGCGCTTGCATGGCCGCCTCTTGCGCATGCATCTTCAGGAATTCCGGCCTCTCATCGTGTCGGTTCCTTCCGGAGAACACAGCAAGACGCGCGAGATGAAGGCGCGCGTCGAGGACACGCTTTTGCAGAATGGAATAGGCAAAGATTCAGTAATTATCGCTATCGGCGGCGGAGTCACCGGAGACCTCGCGGGATTTGTCGCTTCCACCTTCAGCCGCGGCGTGCCGTTTATCAACGTGCCGACAACGCTCCTCGCGATGGTCGACGCGTCTATCGGCGGAAAAACAGGTGTCAACACATCGAAAGGAAAGAATCTGATAGGTACGTTCTTCCCAAGCGAAGCCGTCTTCATAGACACGCATTTCCTTAAGACTCTCTCAGAGCCAGAATTCAAGGCAGGTCTCGTTGAAGTCCTCAAGATAGCGCTCGCGAGAGACGCGAGGTTCTTCAGATTCCTGCAGAAGAACGCTAAGAGCATCCTGCGCAGGGAGCCGAAGGCCCTCTTGGAAGTGATACACCGGAGTGTCGCGCTCAAGAAGGCGATTGTGGAAGCAGATCCAGAAGAGCGCGGCCCGCGCCAAGTCCTCAATGTAGGGCATACGATGGGACACGCACTGGAAGCATCGAGCCAGTTCCGTATCAGCCACGGCGAGGCCGTCGTGCGGGGAATGCTCTTCGAGACCTTGCTCGCTCAGAAAGCGGGTTGCTTATCGCCGAAGGAACGCAAGGAAATCCTGGCAACCTTCACGAGATTTGGATTTCCAGTGAATGCTCGCATTCCTCCTCTTAAGAAGCTCGCTCTTTTTTTGGCAGCGGACAAGAAATCGAAGCAAGGCAAACCGAGGTTTGTCCTGCTGAAGGGCATTGGGAAGACGGTTTCAACGAAAGGACAGCACGCATTCGAAGTTCGACCCGCGCTGATACGCGCGTGCGTGGAGGAACTCCATGATTGAAGTGCTGCCTAGTAGGATTCAAGGGGAAGTGCGCGTCCCCGGAAGCAAGTATGTCGCGAATCGGGTTCTGCTTATCGCGGCCCTGGCTCAGGGAACTTCGTGCGTCTCAAACCTTCCTGAGAATGACGATGTGTTCCATGTTGTTGAAGCCCTCCGGGCGCTCGGAGTTTCCGTGGAACTGAATGACGGAACCGCAATCATCCGCGGAGCAGACGGCAAACTAGCGGCAGGCGCGCACGTGGAGGTCGAGAATTCCGGAACTCTTTTTCGGTTCATCACAGCGATAGCTTCCCTGAGCCAAGGAGAAGTCGTCATCACGGGAAGCAAGCGCATTTCAGAGCGCCCTATCACCCCTCTCCTCAACGCGCTTCACACGTTAGGATTGCGTACGGACTCGTTGTCTTCAGGTTCCGTTCCCTTGAAAGTCATCGGCGGCACGCTCGATGGTGGGAATGTCACCCTCAGAGATTCAGTGAGCAGTCAATTCGTCAGCGCGCTTCTTTTGGTTGCGCCGTACGCGAAGAAGGCTGTGAGCGTATCTCTCGAAGGAGCCTCCTCATCATTGGTCTACATAGGCCTGACTATCGACGCCATGGCGAAATTCGGAGTCAGGGTCGAAAAAAATCGGAACGGGACACGCTTTGATGTTCTTCCAGGCCAGCGTTACAAACCACAGAACCTGGAGATTCCCTCTGACTGGAGTTCAGCGAATTACCTTTTCGCCGGAGCTGCGCTTACAGGAGGAAGTGTCACCGTCAGGAATCTCGAGAAGGGGCAACCCGAGTCAGGATTTATTGACGCGCTTAGCGGAATGGGGTGCGAAGTCAAGCGTGAAGGAGACGCCATTACAGTGGCCGGCTCTGGAAACCTTAATGCCCTCTCCCTTGATATGTCCGAAATGCCTGACGCTGTCCAGACCCTCGCTGTGCTGGCAAGCTTCGCCAAGGGCACGACGCGCATTACGGGCATCGCGAACCTGCGCTTCAAGGAGTCCGACCGCATCGGAGATACTATCACAGAACTCCAAAAGCTAGGTATCGTCGCGAAGTATGAAAACGGCGTCTTGTCCATTCACGGAGAAACGCCAAAGGGAGCGACTATCGACAGCCACGGCGACCATCGGATGGCGATGAGCTTCGCGCTCGCGGGACTCAAGATACCAGGAGTGAGGATTCAGGACCAGGATTGCGTCGGAAAATCCTTCCCGGGATTCTGGAAGGCGCTGGAATCCGCCGGAGGCAAGCTGCGATGAGCCGCATTGTATTGATTGGCTTCCGGGGAAGCGGAAAGAGTACGGTAGCGAAGCTGCTCGCGAAACGACTCGGCTTGCCGCTTATCAGCACAGACAGGGAATTCGTGAAGCGCAACGGTACAATTGAACGCTTCGTCAAACGAAACGGATGGAAGACTTTCCGGGACGAGGAGTCTGCGATAGTGCGCGCCCTTGCGTCTTGCGGAATTGTGGACTGTGGAGGCGGCGTTGTGGAACGCAAGGAGAACCTCAATCCTCTAAAAGCAGGAAGCGAGGTGTTCTTCCTCAACGTTTCAGAACAAGAGCTCGCCCGCAGGCTAAAGCGCTCTCCGCGTCCGGCGTTGACTGCTGCAGGGGCAATCCAAGAGATTCAATCCATGCTCCTAAAACGAACACCTCTGTACAAGAAAACAGCGGACTTCGAAGTGCGGACAGAGGGGAAGACTTCGAGTGATGTTGCCAAGGAGATTGCAAGAATTCACTCGCTGAGAGGCCTCTGCACTGTCATCGTCCCGAAAAATGAGCGAGAGATAGACGGATTAATGGCGCATTCTCGCCAGACTTCTTGTGTCGAAATCCGTCTCGACAACCTCAAGTCGCCCATACTTCCTATTAAGAAACCTAAAGGAGTGACGCTGATTGCAACTTGCAGGACTCCCTCGCATGGAGGCTCGTTCACGGGAAGCGAAGAATCGCGCCTGAAGATGCTTGAATCTGTCGGCGCGAACTTCATCGACGTGGAATTCGGAACGTCGCTAGCTAGACGAGTCTGTATTTCCAAGAGAAAATCAGGGGTCATCCTCTCTCATCATATCTCTGATAGAACGCCTTCTCTCAAATCGCTGCAAACTATTTACAAACGGATGAAAGCGCTTAAGCCCGACGCCATTAAAATCGTGACCACTACGAAATCCATCGACGATGTCTTCACGGTGTTCGAGCTCCTCAAAGGGAAAAAGGACCTCATCGCCTTCTGCATGGGCGAGAAAGGCATATTGTCGCGAGTCCTGGCTTTCAAGTTTGGTTCACGCCTGAGCTACCTCCGGCTCTCTCAATCCACAGCACCGGGGCAGCTCGATTTCAAGGAGATGGAATCCTGCAACGCGGACCTGATGACCTCGGAAACGCGAATCCTCGGAATCATCGGAACCAACGTTAGTCACTCGCTCTCAAAACGCATGCATAATCCGCTCTTCAAAAGAAAGTGTCTGGACTCCGCCTTCGTGCCGTTCGACGTCGGGCCCAAGGAGCTAACAGCCTTCATGAAGAATTTCAGGAAGTGTGGGTTTGCGGGCGCGGCAGTCACGCATCCTCATAAGGAGAACGTGATGGTACTCTTGGATGAGCTTGATGATGTTGCGCGTCGCATCGGAGCGGTGAACACCCTCGTGAACAGAAACGGCAAGCTCGCAGGCTTCAACACCGATGCAGAAGGCGCTGTCAGGGCGCTCGAAGAGCGTACTTCGCTTCCGGGAAAGCGCGCGCTCATCTTCGGCGCAGGCGGCGCGGCGCGTGCCATCGCCTTCGGATTGAAAGAAGCAGGAGCTCACGTCACGCTCGTCAATCGCTCAGATGGCAAGGCGCGGCATGTCGCGAAAGCATTGGGAGTCCATGCAGCGTTCTGGAAAGATAAGGGTCGCCTCATGGAACGTAGCGATATCCTTATCAACGCGACGCCCGTGGGCATGGACAGCGACGAGAGTGTCGTTGAACAGGTGCCGCGCGGGAAGCTGGTGATGGACATCATCTATCGCCCTCGCATGACGGCTTTCCTGCGGAAGGCGCGAGTGAGCGAATGTACCATCATCACCGGGGAGCGGATGCTCATCCATCAGGCCGTCCGGCAGTTCGAGCTGTGGACAGAAAAGAAAACAAACGCGCGGGAACTGGAACGCGCGCTGAAGCGGAGGCAACCATGACAGGAAACACGTTAGGACGGCTCTTTAGAGTCACCAACTGGGGAGTGAGCCACGGCAAGGCTATCGGCGTCGTCATCGACGGCTGTCCTCCGCTTGTCGAACTGAGCGAACGGGACATTCAGCAAGATCTGGAGCGCAGAGCGCCGGGTCAGAGCGAAGTCACAACCGAGCGCAAGGAGCCGGATGCTGTGGAAATCCTCTCGGGCGTCTTCGAAGGAAAAACGACTGGAACGCCCATCTCCCTGGTCATCTTCAACAAGGACCAGAAGAGCAAGGATTACACAAAGATGGCGCAAGTGTTCAGGCCGAGTCATGCCGATTTTACCTATCAGGCGAAGTATGGCATCCGCGACCTGGCGGGCGGTGGAAGAAGCTCGGCTCGGATGACAGCTGGCAATGTGGCAGCGGGAGCGCTCGCGCGCAAGATTCTCAAGGAGCGCTTTGGCGTCGAGATTGTCGCGTTCACGCGCAGCGTGAAAGACCTTGTCGCAGACGTCGACGTTGAGAAGGTGAACCGCGAAGACGTTGAATCGAACGCGGTCCGGTGTCCTGATGCGAAAGTCGCGAAGAAGATGCAGGCGCTCATCGAGGACGCGAAGAAAGCCGGAGATTCTGTAGGCGGAGTCATCGAATGCGTGGTTCGAAATGTTCCTATCGGGCTCGGAGAACCCATTTTCGACAAGCTCGAAGCGGACCTCGCGAAGGCGATGCTCGCAATCAACGCGACGAAGGGATTCGAGATTGGCTCAGGATTTGAAGGGACACGAATGTTCGGCAGCGAGCATAACGACGCGTTTGTCAAGCAAGGCAAAGCCATCAAGACCGCTACGAACCATTCCGGCGGCGTGCAGGGTGGTATCTCAAATGGGATGCCTCTCGTGTTCCGGGTGGCGTTCAAGCCCACGTCCACGATAGCCAAACAACAGCAAACCGTCACGACAGAAGGCAAGGAGGCAACACTGGCGGCTTCCGGAAGGCACGACCCATGCGTGCTGCCTCGAGCGGTTCCGATTGTCGAGGCCATGGCAGCACTTGTCCTCTGCGACCACGCGCTCCGGCACGCCGCGCAGTGCGGAGGAAAGCCGTGAAGCCTTCAATCGGGATTATCGGCCAGGGAAGATTCGGCACGCTCGCGAAGACATGGATTTCATCTGGCTTCAAGGTGGTTGCTTGCGATAAAGGAGGCAATCTCGAGAAGGCGTGCAAACAGGATATTGTCTTGCTTTGTGTTCCCATCTCCTCTCTTGAGGATTTGCTTCACGAAATTCGTCCTTTCCTGCGTCCCGGAACACTTGTCATTGACGTGTGCTCTGTGAAAGAGCATCCGATGAACTTGATGAGGAAGCTCCTGCCAAAAAGCGTCTCTTTCATCGGAACCCATCCGCTTTTCGGACCCGACAGCATAGAGGATTCTCTTCAAGGGAAACGCGTTGTCGTATGCAAAGGAAGCGCGCCAAAGAAGACCCATAAGAATCTCGTCGCCTGTTTGAAGAAGGAAGGATTGAAGATTATTGAATCAACGCCCCAAGAACATGACCGACAAATGGCGGAGACCTTGCTCCTGACACAATTTGTAGGAAGAGGACTCTTGAATTTCGGAGCAAAGCCCCTCCCAATGAGCACGAATGGCCATCTCGCGCTGATGGAGATTGCGCGAACCGTCGGAAACGACACGCCTCAGCTCTTTCGCGACATGAATCGCTTCAATCGGTTCGCGGCGCCGATGAGAAAGAAGCTGCTGAAGGCGATGCACCAAGTGGATGAGGAGTCATAGGCCTGCAATTCCCAATAACCATTTAAGCCCGCAAAGAGTTCTCTCCTGTATGGTGGGGATATCTGACCGTCTCCAAGCGGAGACC
>JAUSJW010000030.1 GCA_030647105.1 Nanobdellota archaeon
AAAAGATGTCGCGACCCAGGGATACGTCGACTTCTTCGCTCCCGGCAACGAAAATCTCACGCCTCCAGAAATCGGGAGAATCCCGCAGGGCAAAGGCTGGAAGATGCGCTGGTTCGAAAACAAGTTCCCAGCAGCGGAGCCGCACGGCAATTGGCAAGTGCAGACCCACAACGATTTCTTCACCTTCGCCGACGCCTACGGTTGCCACGAGGTCATCGCGGAGACGAACGACAACAGCCAGCTCTGGGACCTTCCGAAAGAAGACCTTCTTACTCTCTTCAAGCTCTATCGCGACCGCATCCAAGACATCCAGAAGCGCGACCATATCCAGTATGTCTCTGTCTTCAAAAACCACGGCCTCGAAGCCGGAGCTTCTCTCCTGCACAGCCACAGCCAGCTCGTCGGCATTCCGATAGTGCCCAGCGTCATCAACGAGAAAGCGAACCACTGCGAGAACGGCTGCAAATACTGCAAAGTTCTCAACATCGAGAAAGGTTCTTACCGCAGGTGCTTTGAAAATAATACGTTCGTCGCCTTCACGCCCTATGCCAGCCGCTTCAACCTCGAACTCTGGATTCTGCCCAAGAACCACAAGCGCGGCCTGCATGAGCTCTCAGACGAGGAATTCACAGACCTCGCGGACATCCTGAAGAAAGCCCTCGACCGCCTCAAGAGCATCCAGGCGCCCTATAACTTCTATCTTCAGCACGCCCCGCCGAACCGCGATTTCCACTTCCACATCGAAATCACCCCAAGACTCGCGAAGTGGGCGGGCTTTGAGTCCTCGACCGGCATTATCATCAACCCCCTCTCGCCCGAGGACGCGGCGAAATTCTATCGGGGAGATTAGGCTGCCTGCTTCCTGTCCCTAAACGCAAGGCAAATCACTGCCGGCAAGAAGAACGCCAGAACAAAGCTCCAGAACAGACTTCCGCGCGTGAAGGCGGGGTTGGGGAACAGCAAGGCTCCGACCGCAATGCCAACGATGCAGCTCGCGAACGCCACTTTCTTGCCAAGCCGCGGCTGGAACATGCCATAGAACACCGGGAACGCGGCTCCCGCGCACACCAAGTCAGCGATGAGGAAGAGGTATAACACGCTCATTCCTTTTGTCGCCACAGCCATGGTGCCCAAAGCGAACACGAGGGTCAGCACTTGCGCGACACGCAGCAACTTTTTGTCCTCAATCTTAGGCCGCACGCGCTTAATGTCGACAGTGAAAACGGAAACCATTCCATTGAGAAGGCTGTCCATGCTGCTCATCATCAGCGCGACGATAAGGATGATAGAAGAGCTCCCGAGCCACGTTGGCAATGTCTTGAGGAAGCTGAAGATGGCGATAGAAGGCGCCTCAGCGGCATGTGCCTGCACGGCGTACACTCCCAAAAGCCCAGCGAGCATCACGACCGGAAACACCAGAATACCGGCGAGGTAAAACGCTTTCCTCATCGTCGCAACGTCCTTTCCGGAATAGACGCGTTGCCACCATACTTGGTTGAACGATTCAGCGGCAATAACTCCAATGAGCAACACCAGCGCGTATTCGATGCCCGGCCATCCAAACGCGGGCAAGGTGGCCTGCGTATAAGCAGTCGAGAAGTTCCCCATGATGATCAGGCTCATAACGACAATCAAGGCGAACAGAGGCAGGATGACATAACTCTGGATGCGATCAGTCAACGTGCTCGCGCGGAACCCGCCGATGGCAGTATAGATCATGGTCAAGACTCCGATGATAAGAATGGTCTGCCAAGCAGGCATGCCATAGACAACACTAGCCGCGAGGCCAATGCCCGACAGTTCAGCTGTCATCGCGAGCGCCATGTAAACAAAGCTCACAATCAGCACTAGCAGGTACATTGGTTTGCCGAAGCGCTTCAAAACAAACTCGGTCAGGCTGCTTCCTTCCGGCATCACCGACCTGATTTTCGTGCCAATCCAACCGTAGACCCAGAGCGAGAGCGTGCTGGACAGCGCATAGCCGATGAGCGCAACAAGACCGGCTGTCAAGAGCGTCTCAGCCGGGCCAAAGAGCAGCCAGGAGCCTACCCCAGACGCAAAGAGCGTAAACACCATCGTGCTCAGCGACAGCTTATTGCGCGCGAGCACGTACTCTTCAGTCTTGACGATGCGTTTGCCAGCGAGCACGATACCTATTATTGCGAAAATGACTGCCGTTATCAGCACGATCCAGAGTCCTATCATAGTTTCACCTTCATCACTGCTATTTTTCCCCTTTTGAGCGTAATCACCGCTTTCTTCTTCTCGAGCCGGTTCCTAGAGCCATTCCAACCCGCAGGCACATTCAGATGTTTAACCGGCCAATGCAGTCCAGCATAGGTCATCCCCGCCACGTCTGTCAAAGCGATGATAGAAACAATGTCGCCAGGCTTTCCGGAAACAGCAATCTTCTTCTCAACAACATAAATCTCGTGCCGTTCATCCAGCATCGCGCACTTCGTGTTCAGCGACAGCACGTTCGACATCGTATGGTCGAGATTGTTGCCGATGGCTCCGAAGACAAGAATGTTTGTCGCTTTCAGCTTCGCAGCGAGTTTCAGCGCCTTCTGCAGGTCTGTCGAATTCTGGTCAGAGTCTTGAAGAATTGTAGACTTCTTTTTGAAAAATTCCAGCGTCTCTGGTTTAGCTGAATCGAAATCACCGACGATATAATCCGGTACGATTCCCTGCTTCCTGCACGTGTTCGCTCCGCCGTCAGCCGCGATAATTACCCCTTTCAGATGCCTCTTCAGCCACGTTCCGTCATTCACAGTCCCGTTCGCGATGATACTCGCAATCATGCGCCCACGTACCTCGCAACCAGACTCTTCGCCTCAGCCAATGACTTGGCTTTGACAAGGATTTTCCCCGACTCGAATACAGAAAGATTGCCGAAGAAGAGGTATCCTCTTCCCCGTTTCACAGCTCCTATTTTTTTCAATCTTTTCTCAAGAAGGCTCAAATCCACTCCCTTGACAAAAAGAGTATACGTTCCAGAACACACATTCTCGAGATGCTTTGTCTCTTTTTTACCGTCCAGATACTCGTACGTTCCTTCGCAAACAGGACACGCCGGATTCTTTTTCGTTGCGATGGCGTGCATCTTAAGAGAATCCAGGTGCAGATGAATCAGCTCCTGAGGACTCCTTTCGCCAATCAAATAAAGAAGCGCGAGATGCGCCTGCAGCGCCCCGATAAGCGCCGTCGTCGTCCCCAGCACTCCGGCCGTGTCGCACGTCTCAAGATGCTTCGCCTCGCCGAAGGTGCATCGAAAGCAAGGCGTAGAAGGAGTCACGAGCATCACGTTTCCCTCCTGTCGAATCGCGGCAGCGTGCACCCAGCTTTTCTTATTCTTCCGACAATATTCATTCAGAAGGAACCGAGTATGCAGGTTGTCCGTACAGTCAAGAATCAGGTCAGATGAACCAAGATACGAAGCAATCGTCTTGTAATTGACATCAGCGACCAAATAATCTATTTTTATGTTAGAATTAATCTCTGACAAGCGATGTGCGGCGGCTTCCGCCTTCGGCGTCCCGACGTCTTTCTCGGAAAAAAGAGTTTGCCTCTGCAAATTCGTCTCTTCAACAACATCTCGATCAACAAGAATCAGTTTTCCAACTCCCGCTCTCGCCAACAATTCAGAAGCGGCAGTACCCAAAGCTCCAACACCTAAAACAGCGACGGAACTATGAGCCAGTTTCTTTTGTCCATTCTTTCCAATCACAAGCTCCTGTCTGGAATACCTCAAAAATACTTTTTTTTGAGGCTCAGAACCTGGGTTCTGTTGACGAGTCATAAGGCAAGCACCTTCTTCACAACGTCTGGAGCGTCTTTTCCAAACACATAGAGCGCGGGTTCAATCCCAAATCCACCGGAATGGAAAGCGAAGTTTTCGAGCCTGCCTTTCTTCACGTGATACTGCTCGTCCAATTCGGCGCCTTTTCTTGCGAACTTGAGATTCATCACCGCGTCGATTTCAGGATTCCGCGCCTTCGCGTAGAGGAGAATCTGCGACAAATGGCTGCTCGCCCCGAACTCGGGTTCCGAGTACGCGATCAGCCTGCCCTTGGAGAACAATAGGCCGGAAGGGAACGCAGCGACATCGTTTTTCCCCTTCGCATCATCCCCTGCCATGGCGAGATTAACCTTCACTTTAGGGAGCCCTTTCGAGAGGTCTTTGCCCTTGAGCAGCTCCGCGGCCTGTGTTAGGCTCTCAAGAATCTCTCTTTTCTCGTTTGTCAGTAAATGCTCCGAAGTGGCCAGCGAGAACTGACCGTCGACTTTCCTGGTTGTAATCAGTGTCGAGAAATGCAGCTTCCCCTCGGGCAAAGAATCAATGAGCCCTGAACTCATCCCCTTCTGCTTCAGGTAAGCGCTCACGCTCGGCTGCGTAATCTCAAGGGCTTCTGCAATCTCTTCCTGTGTGCGCCCTTGCTTTCTGAGCTTCCTCGCCAGCGCGGCTTTCACCGCGGCGCTCTTCTCCGGCACCACCCAACACCTTTCTAGCATATAACCTTCTTATAAGAAATCATAAGAAGTTTATAAGTGTTGCGGCATATGCGAAAGCTACGCCTCCAGCAACGGATTCGGCGCCAAACCTTCTCCAAAACCCTTAAAAACGCTCCGAAGACTCTTCCTGATGGGAGCGTCCCATAGCGGCTATTGGGATCGCCTGCAGAGCGATTTTTCCGTGGGTTCGAGTCCCACCGCTCCCTTCAACTGTTCCGGCAGTTGAGTACGGGGTGGCGCATGAAGCGCCACGCCGGAACTCTCTTCCTCTTCGAATTCCGGAGTATGTTCGGAGGTATCGGAACCAAGGGTTCTGATGTGGGAGTCCCACCGCTCCCTTTAACTTTTCCTAAGCACTATCTTTTAATACCCGTCCCCCTTTTACCCGCATATGCCCCTCGTCTTTTACAACACGTTAACAAGAACCAAAGAGGAGTTCAAGCCTCTCCACAAGACCTACGTCGGCCTCTACTCCTGCGGCCCCACGGTCTACAACTAC
>JAUSJW010000032.1 GCA_030647105.1 Nanobdellota archaeon
AGGCATGCTCGGGAACATGCGCGGTCGCGACCGCCTGGCCCGCTGCGCGCGCGGCGAAACATGCCAGGTCACTTCCCTTCGCATCACGGGCGGCCGCGTGAGCCGCAAGAGACGCCGCGCGTATGCCTGCCATTGTAAACACGCCTGTACGCGCCCAGGTTCGGCACGCTTCGATGGCTTTTCGGGGCCGGTCATCCTTCGGACGGGCCTTCTCAAAAAAAGGAAGCACTCGTTCGGCGCAGTCCGCTGCCCAAATTGCCAGCAATTTCTGGTCTTGTCTGCTGATTTTTTGCATAAGCACCCTACTAAGGTTCATGCTATAAAAAGGTACTTGACGCCCCGTTTTCAAAATCTATTTAAACCTGCTCGCCCAGAAAAAGAGCAATGAGCGACGCCCCTGATATCGTACATGGACAGCCCTGCCCGATGTGCATGGCGAAGACGCTGACGCTTATCGAAGACAAGCGCGAAGTGCCGTTCTTCGGCATGTGCTATCTGTTCTCAATGACCTGCTCTTCCTGCAAGTATCACAAGGCGGACATCGAGGTCGAGAAGAAGCAGGACCCAACCCGATTTACGCTCGACATCACATCTGAGGCGGACATGAGCATCCGCGTGGTGAAGAGCGCGCAGGGGACGATTAAGATTCCGCACATGGTGACAGTCGAGGGCGGAGAAGCGTCGAATGGGTACATCTCGAATGTGGAAGGCGTGCTGAACAGAATAAAGACCGCCATCGAGTTTGCGCGCGACTCCGAAGAAGACGAGGAAGCGCAAAAGAAGGCGAAGAACCAATTGAAGAAGCTGCAGCGCGTGATGTGGGGGCAGGAACCCCTGAAGCTGATTATCGAAGACCCGACGGGCAATTCCGCGATTATTTCTGAGAAAGCTGTGAAGACTAAATTATAGGATGTTTGAAGGATACTTTTCATGACTTCGCAGAGCGCTGTTCGCAGAAAGGTTTATATATTAGTTGTTACTTTATAGTAATGATTATGAGGTATAACCATGAATGTTAACAAATATGTGCTTGTTGCCGGTGCCCTTTTAGGGGGACTCTCAGGAATTGCAGGGATCATGAGTGGGTCCGCAAAAGCCCACGAGCGAGATGCCCTAGCCTATGTTCGCAGTGTCGACGCGCGTAATTTGCTTCCGATTCAGGTTGGTGATTTGAACGCGCTCGCGACTGCGGATACCCTAGATGGTCTCGTTCGCGCTTCTCAAACTGCAATTGTGCATCATGTGGCGGGACTACGGCAAGATTATGATAACTCGGGAAAGCAGGAAGACTTCGTGCGCTATGAAGCCGCGGAGTCACACTTGAGGACTCCGATGGGAGTGCTGAGCGGGATTTCCCAGGGAATGAATCTCTCGGATGCTGTCCAGTATGCGCAGAATCACCCCTACAAGTTCCGGATCGCCCAAGAGAAAACGGGAATGCCTGATTTTCCAGTTCCTAAGAGCAAGTAAGCCAAGTTTCTTCTTTTTATTATGTGTTCTTATTCTAAGATGAAGATTATTTGAGCGAACATTTCGTAACATTTATATATTGAGCTTTCGGTAAAGGACAAAAAAGAGGTGTTAGTAATGCGACGTATGTCCAAAAAAGCGGCTCTAGAGCTTTCTATCAACGCGATTGTTATTGTCATCTTAGCCATGACCCTGCTCGGATTGGGCTTGGGATTCGTGCGCGGCATGTTCCAAAACATCGGCCAGACGACCGACCAAGTTCAGGATCAAGTTCGTGAACAGATTCTCGATGACCTCAGGACAGGGGATAAGAAGCTCTCGTTCCCGAGCTCACAGGTCAATATCAATTCCGGAGACGAGCAGCTACTCGCGATGGGTGTTAAGAACACCGAGCCGCAGAAGCTGAATTTCAAGGTTAAATTCGCTGAAATCCAGACTGTAGAAGGGGTGACCACCCCCGTGGAAATAGAACCTGATCAAGCCCTAGAGGGTAGACCCTTCGATATGTTGTGGGACTCTACCCCCCAGAACCTTGGTCCGGGCGAGGCTATTGTTATTCCCGTCACCCTCAGGACACAGAGAACAGCTACCGGCACAAAGTTGCTTAAAATTACCATCCTTGAGCTAGATGAGTCAGGTGGAGAAAAGTCAGATCCGACTACGGGACAGCCTGTCGAATACGCCGCCAAGACCTTCTTTGTGAGGTTCATCTAACATGGCAAAGAAACGATTAACCCAATCTGAAGAGTTCGACATTCTCAAGCTGGTGCTGGACAAGTTCCTGTGGCTTGGCTTCGGTGTCATGGCGCTCGGCCTGTTCAGGACCTTTTCTGGCTCGTTCGCCGAAGGGCTGACGTGGATTATCGTCGGTGCCATCCTGCTGATTCTCTTCATGATTCTGATCGTGAAGGAATTTGAAGTGATCAGGTAGATGGACAAGGGCATCGAACTTTCTTTAAATTTTATTGTAATTCTTATTATTTCTATAGCCATGTTTGGATTCGGCATCGCGTTTGTCTACAACATCGCGAAGAGCACTGAGGATATCAAGGCTATGACGCTTGACGACCTCGACAACCAGATTGTCGATTTGCGCTGCGGCTACACTGAGAAGGCCTGTTTGGATCGCGACCGGCTTGAGTTGCGCACCGGCGACTTGAAAGTGCTCACCTTGCGCCTGCTGAATGTCGGTTCTTCCGCGGGGCAATTCCGGGTAAAGGTGAGAAAAGGAATCTATGTCGACCCGGAGAACAACAAAGTGAGCCCCCTCGACGCAGGCTATAGTAACCTCATCGATGTGCTTCCGGAGGAGCGTACCGAAACCATTAACGCGAATGATGCCGCTTCTTTAGGCATCGGCTTCCAGCGTCCGAATGGAGGGGTTGCGAAAGGCACGTATGTCTTTGATGTGGTCATCGAGCAGAAGAACGCCGCGGGGAGTTTTGTCGAGTATGAGCCTGTGCATAAAGTGTATGTGAGCGCGCCTTAGGCCTGCGCTATCCGTATGAAGTTCTTGACATCCAAGGAAGCGCCGCCTACTAACGCGCCGTCAATCTGCTCTTTCGCCAGCAGGCCCACGATGTTTTCCGGCGTGACGCTGCCGCCGTAGAGGATTCTGATGCTTTCCGCGGCGCTCTTGGAGAAGAGCTGGGCGATGAGCATGCGGATGTAGGTGTGCTCCTCACTAGCCTGCTCAGGAGTCGCTGTTTTGCCTGTTCCAATGGCCCAAACGGGCTCATAGGCGATGCTGACGTTTTCGAGGTCCTTGAGACCTCTTAACGCTTCGATTTGCTCTCTGATGATGAGCCTAGTCTTGCCCTGCTCGCGTTCATCTAACGTCTCACCGACACAGTAGATGACGTTGAAACCGTGGGCAATCGCCGCGAAGAGCTTCTTGTGAATAAGGTCCTGGCTTTCCTGGAAGACATGGCGGCGCTCGGAGTGGCCGATGAGCACGTGAGTGACGCCGACGTCCTTGAGCATAAGGGGCGAGACTTCGCCCGTGAAAGCGCCTTTTTCTTCAGAATGCAT
>JAUSJW010000034.1 GCA_030647105.1 Nanobdellota archaeon
AAAATCTCAACTTCAATCATGTCGCCTTCTACGAAGGGTTTAGGATACTCCTTGCTCGTGCCGACCTTTCCGCGCTTGAGGAGCTCAACCCCGTATTTGGCTTCCAGCCCTTTAAGGAAGATAGAAAACGTGTCAAAAGGCATCTCCTTGACCGGATTCCTTCCGCGTTTATTCTCAAGAAAATTCTGAATGAAGAGCTCGTAGTCTTGTTCCTTGGCGTACTTGACAATATCTTCGACATCCTGCTCGTTAAGACCGGGAAGATAAACTGGAGCCAGGAGAATCTTGACGCGACCCTTCGCATAAGCCAGCGTCTCGAGCACCTTCTTCACGTTGTAGCCCTGCATATGGAAGAACTTTTTGGCGTTCTCAGGGTTCAAAGCGTGGAAACTCACGTTGAAACTCGTGAGCCCGGCGTCAATGAGCTTATCCGCCAGTTCCTTCGAAACAAGAGTCATGTTGGTAATCAAATGGACGGACGCGACGAATGGTGTTTTCGAAAGATCCCTGACTAATTCGACCAAATCCGCGTAAAGCGTGGGCTCCCCATGCGGATTGAGATAGATATGCACAGGAGATTGCTTGAATTCTAGGAGCTTTCGTGTTTCCTGCACCAGGTAATCCTTCTCGACTACGATGTCTATGCGTTTCTTGGATGACGGTCCTTCGTCAACAGAACAGAACAGGCAGTCCGCGTTGCAGCTCGTGAGCGGCTTGAGCTCCATCATGTCCGAGCCCTTGTCCACGATGCCAAAGGAGAGAGCGCCCATGAGGGGAATCCCAGAGTTCCGATGAAGATATCTAGTAGGATTTCCAGTTAGTTTATTGGTGAGGCGCTCAAAACCCCGCTGAATCACGCGATAGAAGAGACGCTCCGCCGCGTCTTGTGTCGCTTCCGGAAACGAGAGCGACTCTGCTTCGACCTTTGTCTCCCCGAGTCGGGCAAGCTCCTCTTTCGGCACGTCAAAGAAGTAAAGCTTGAGGAAGTGGAAGCGTATGGCAGGGCCTTTCTCCTCGAACCGAAAGTCCTGAAAGCACAATTCTGCCATAAGGAAAAGAACGGAAGACGGGTTAAAAGAGTTGCTATTTAGAGGATGAGACTACGGAGAAACGTATCCTCCGGATGATTATTTCTTTATTTTTTAGCCTTCGGCAGGTGACGATATTTCTTTAGGGCAGAACCCTTTGGGATTGCTCCACCAATATCAAATTCTTCTCAGAAGCCGCGTTGAGAAAATGAAAAGAAAAAAGAAAAAAAAGTAAGCCGTGAGGCTTACTGAGTGTTGCTCTCGACTACCGGCTCTTCCCAGTTCATGAGAGTTCCGGTAGACACAGTCAACACCTGCTTGGTCACGCCGTTGGCGAGAGCCTTCAGCTTATCCTGCTTGGCTACCACATTGGTGGCCGCGCGGGTGTCAGCTGCGGTTGTTCCCGCTACCAGCAAGGCTACGTGCCCATCAGCCTGGTTCACCAGCTGGATGAGCGCCTGTCCGGGAGCTAAGGGCCAACCACTGCAAGTCGGGAACGATGTGCTCGCGGCCTCAACGGCGCGGTTCGCACAGGGTCCACCAACCAGCAACAGGTTCTGCGTCATCTCCATACCAGCGACTTCGCTGGCGAGCTTCGTAGCACCAACATCGATTCTCTGCACGATAACAGAGTCTCCGGTGACAGCGTCTCCGCTAACCACTGTGGTGACTCCGGCAGTCATGTAGACCATCGGGCTGGACTCAGTCTCGGTGATGGTAAACGTCCATCTGTCCTGGCTGTCGGTGTTCGCCTGCCTAATGAAGGTACCCCACTGGGTCTGGCCTTCTTTAGTGTTGTCGTCGCTGTCCAGCGAAATCATCACGGTTCCCGCCGTAGCCGAAGACATCGTAGTCGTCGAGAAGGTGGGCAGCTGGAGTTCGGTGTTGGCATCGTTGTACGTGAAGTTCAGGTACAGGGAATCGATGTCCGTCGAGGCGTCGTCCTTGCCGTCAGAATCTTCGGTGATGACGATGGTGGCAAGGCTGGTATTGAAGACTCCAGTGGTCAAGTTTGCGCTGTTCAGAGCAATCTTGGTGTCATACTGCGTCCAGAGGTCCGCCTGCGTGTCTCCCGAGTCTACTGCAATATCCTTCAAGGTAAGGCAGTCGCCAAGGGGGTTGGTCACGTTCAGGGTGTACGTTCCGCCGTCTAGGGAGAAGGTGGTTACGTTTGAACCCGCAGACTGGTCTTCCGAATAGCTGTACTCAGAGGTGTCGCCCGTTCCCAAGTCCTTGAGACTTACGGTGGTATCTCCAACATTGATGTCCGTCAACTGGATGATGCGCGAGTTCTTGTTGTACTCAACAACGAACATGCCGTTGTCGCACAAACCGGTTCCCTCTAGCACCTTCAATGGCTTGCTCGCGGAGTCCCCGAGGGAGACGTTGTTGTTCATACTTGCATTGTAGTAGAACATTTTCTCGTCGTACGTGACGCCAGCCCTGTTGGTGAAGGACATCTTATAGTTGGTGTTGCCGGACGGGTAGATTTTCAACTCCTCGGTCTTGGACGCGACCAGGCCCGTGAAGCTGTAGTCGACGCCGAACTTGTCGAAGAAGATCACATAGTCTTCATCGTCGGTGACCATTTCGCTCAGCTTGCCGCCGACAGGAACGAAGTAGTCGTCAGTCGGGGTCCAGGTAATCTGGATCCTGGTGAGCTTCTCTACGGTGCTTGTCTGCGTCGTGGTGAGGGTCACTGCAACATCGTTGATGGTCTCATCGCCGATGTCCACAGTGGAGTCGCTTCCGTCAAGGACCAGCTTCTGCGCGCCGAGGAAGAACTCGACGAGGTTCTGCTGGACATCTCCTGCCTTAGTCGGGAGGATTTCCTTGATGCCGATTTCGATTCCGTCGTTCAGCTTGTAGGTGTCGTCCTTGGACAAAGACTTTGTGGTCTCATCGTTGATGAGCAGCTTGGTGATAGCCGTCGCGGAGGTGTCTCCGGAAACGACCATGACCGTCACTTCGTAGTCCTTGCCATTGATGTTATACGACTTGGTCTCGCCAACTTCCTGAGTGGTCTGTACCGCGCCGGACATCAAGGTCAGCTTCGTCCGGTTGCTGGCCTGGGTGATGGTGTACTCCTTGCCGAGGAGGGTGATTTTCTCATCCTCGAAGTCTTCGAGTACGGTAGTGTCTTTGTCAGACTCCGCAGGGGTCGTGAAGTCAAGCTTGTAGGTGAAGCCGACGCGTCCGTTCGGGAACTTCAGAAACAAAGCCGGGTCTTCAACATCCGCGTTGTCATCGGTCGTGAACTGCACCTCGACCTGAGGGACAGTCAGCGTCTGTGTGTAAGCCGCGTCGGTCTTCGCCCTCAATTTACCATCGGCCAGGGCATCAAGGTCCTGGTCGTCAATGACGGTCGTGACGTTGTTCAGATTCTCATACAGATTCAAGTCGTCGCCAGATTCGCGTACGAGCCACGCGTCGCCCTCAACAGTCGTTGAAGCGCCCGCGCCGGTGCCTGTCTTTACTGATGCCGCAAACTGCAGGCTCATCGCGATGTCCGAGACACCGATGACGTCTTCAGCCGCAGCCTTGTCTCCTACGACCAGTGTTCCGGAGAACTTGCCGCCCGAAACGAACGGACTGGGGTAGTCATTCAGCTCTGCTGCTGCCGCAACCGCGCCTAAGGTAGCTCCAACCATGGAGATACCAAGGCCCAGCGCAACAATTTTTTTTATAGTTTTCATGTGTTGCTTACACCTCGTAAGTCTTTTCTGCATCCACAGGGTTCCTGTGAATACCTGAATAGAGGGTGTTAGGGCCATTTTCTTTATAAACATGCTTACGAAAAACGTCAAAAAAGAAGCTTTAAAGGTTTACCTCATAGAAATTTTGAGGTTAGAAGCTTTAGTCTCCTATTTTACAGAGGAGCGGGTCTTCATTAAATAGGGTCTATATAGAAAATAAATAATATAAGAGCTCGAGCGCAAAGCGCCTCAATTCAGCACACTATAGAACGCGTCGAAGATGGGCATCCCGGTATTGACAATCGAGAAGTCCATTCCTAACTGGTCGCAAACCTGCCGCACTTCCGCCTGATGTTCTGCCAACCTGTCCAGGTACACTTCGCGGGAATAGGGACTTTGATACATGCGCATCTGCTGCCCTGATTCAGAATCCTTCAACTTGAAATCGCCTTCAAAAGTAGGATACGCCTCCTGCTCATCAAGCACCTGGATGAGTTTCACTTCGTGGCCTGAGAAGTAGATTAAGCCTTCTTTGAGCGCTTCAATTGGGAACAAGAAATCGGAGATAATCACAATCAGCCCGCGGCTCCCTAAAGAATGCTGGTACTTGCGCGCGACCTGAGGAAAATCAGTCTTCCCGCCCGGCTTGCGCGAGTTCAGGTAGGAAATCATCGCCATCATCTGCGACATGCCCTTCTGTGGCTGCATCACATCGATGTCCTGCGCGAAGGTGGAGAACTGGAACTTGTCGTTGCGCTTCATGGCTAAATACGCGTGCCCCACTCCAAGCATGGAAGCGTAGTCGAACTTCTTCTTGTAATGCATGCTGCTCGACGCGTCGACGATGACATGGACAACAAGATTTTTCTCCTCCTCAAACGTCTTAATCATCAAATCGTCGGTGCGCGCGAAGATTTTCCAGTCTATCGTCCGATAATCGTCGCCTGGAGCGTAGATTCGATGGTCCTTGAACAGCATCCCGCGCCCTTTCGCGATAGACTGGCGCTGTCCCGTAAAGTTAGACGTCACGCGCTTGCGCACGATGAGGTTGAACTTCGCCAGCGACGCCAGAAAGGAAGTGTCAATCATTTGAGCTTCTTCATGACCTCGGCGATGACATCGTCGGGCTTCATGCCCTTGCGCTCGGCCTCAAAGTTCATGATGATTCGATGCCTCAGCACCGGGTACGCCATGGTCTCGATGTCCTGCGTGCTCACGTGGCTCCTGCCGTCGATAAGCGCGTTTGCTTTCGCCGCGAGAATCAGGCCGATGGACGCGCGAGGCGATGCCCCGTACACCAGCAAATCCTTGTTCTTGCGCGTGGCCTGTACCAGCTGCACCGCCCGCTTCTTCAGGTCGTTGGCAATCGGCATCTGCCGCACCACTTCCTGCAAAGAGAGGATGTGTGTCTTATTCAGCATGGGCTTGAGTTTCACTTTGGTAAGCGTTTCCGTGTACAGCTCAACGATTTTCATCTCATCTTCAAAGCTGGGGTAATCCACAAGAATCTTGAGCAAGAAGCGGTCTTGCTGCGCTTCTGGCAACGGATAGGTTCCTTCCTGCTCAATCGGGTTCTGAGTCGCCAGAACAAAGAACGGCCTATCAAGGGGGAACGTCTGCTTGCCGACGCTCACCTGTTTCTCCTGCATCGCCTCAAGGAGAGCGGACTGCGTCTTGGGCGTCACCCGGTTGATTTCGTCCGCAAGTACAATGTTTGAGAAGATAGGCCCTTGTTCAAAGCGGAATTCACGCTTGCCCTTGTTCTCCTCGATTAAGTACGTTCCTGTGATATCGGAAGGCATCAAATCCGGCGTGCTCTGGATGCGACTGAACTGCAACTCCATGAGTTCGGAAAGGGTCTTCACAGCCAAAGTCTTCGCGAGGCCCGGCGCGCCCTCTAAGAGGGCGTTCGAGTCACAGAGGATGCAGATGAGCACCTGCTTGACGACGTCGTTCTGGCCGATAACCACTTGGTTAAGCTCCTTGAATAGATTGTCGAATGCGGTCTTGTAGTTCTTCATTAGGGTCTCCTCCTTTCAAAATAGCGCTTGATGAGCATCTGCTGGTCTTCGGTGAATTCTGATTCGTACGCGGCGCCGCTCGAGATGAACGTCTCCTTGGGGAACGACGCCGAGAACGCGGCGCCGCTCGGGTCTGTGACCTCGCTGAAATCGAGCTCCGAGCCCACAGGGGTGATTTCGACAGCTATTTTCTCCTCTCCCACCTGCATAAAACTCTCCTCGGTTCCGGTGAACTGGCCTTCCTCGATGGTCTGGTTGTCGGGCTGCGCGAGGCTCTCCCTAGCGGCTTTGATGACATCTGAAAAATCAATGATTTTCATCCCGGAACTGGACAGATAGAGGGTCCCGGAAACCGAGGCGATGAGTGCAAGCACGAGAATCCAGATATTAATCTGGGGAACAAAAGCGCTCAGATGCACCTGCTTCAAGCCGGAAACGACCTCCTCTTCAAGGCTGTCGAGCACTTGGCTCTCCCGGTCCGTGTAGTCGCGCGCGGTGCGCAATTTCTCGTTGAGCTCCGGGAACCGATCCTCGATTCTTCTTACCCGGTCAAAGCGGGTCTGTACAGCTACAGACGAGAAGAAATACGCCGCGGCGGGAATCAGGGCGTACCAGACAGAAACGCGAATGAGGAACAGCGTGAGCGTGCAGAGCGTGTAGAGCACGAGCGTCTTGAGGAACACGAAGAAGAAATCAATACGGCTCAAAGAAAAGTTGATTTCCTTGAGTATGGCTGGCATGCGCTTCATCAGCACGCCCCCGGATTCGCCGCGCAGACCGCGTCGAGCTCATCCTGCGCGTCATTGTACTTGTTCTTGTAATAGGCGACATCTGTCTTCAGGGAGTTGACTTGAGCGGTCTGCTCGGCGACGATAGCCTTGGAAATCGTGAGCTCATTGGTCTTGGTGGCAAGCTCCTGCGTGCGCGTCTGCAGCTCAGTCTGCAGGGTCTGCTTCTCAGAGGAGAGCCTAGTGTTTTCGTCCTTGATTTGGTTATATTTTTGCGACAGCACCGTCTCGTCCTGTTGAGTCGTCTCTAAGTCCTTGACCGTTTGGTTCAGTTTTGACTTGTGTTCCAGAAGGTCCTGGGTCACCTTCTGCAGGCTGGTGAGCTGGCGCGTGTACTCGTTGGAAAGCGAGGAGTAGTTCGCCGTGTAGTAGATGCCAAGAACCGTGATGGCGAGCGCTAGCACAACGACCGTCATCAGGATGCCAAAATTCACGTTCCGATGCATGAAACTCATGTCTGCGCACGCTCCTGGAGTTTTCTTACGAGTAGCTCTATTATAAAGATTGCCCCTGCGGCGCCCAATGCCCAGAAGCTGGCGTCGAGTCTCTGCTCTTCAGTTCTCTTGGTGTAAGTCGAAAGCTGCTCCGCGAGGCCCTTGTCGAGGTCCACGATACCGCCCCCGGAAAGCTTCGCCGCCAGTTCGAGCGTCGGCGAAACGCCCAGGCCGAAGTATTCGCGGGGCGCGTTGACAGCCACCACCGAGTCGAAGAAGCGGTAGAATCCTGGCTTGTCCGGGCTGAAAACAGCGGAATAAAGGTCGTCACCCTGCTTGGAGAACGTCAAATCTTTGGAAACGGGATATCTGAGCGATTTCACCCTGATTTCTGAGCCTTCTCCCACATAGCTGTCCTTGGCTTCAATCTGCAGCTCCTTGTCCTTCTCGGGGTTGCCGACAGCGTAGTTGATGGCGCGCGTGAGCAGCTGCGAGTTCGTACGCGACAGCAGTTCCCCCGCCCACTCACGGCCGTCGTCGGTCGCGAGAGTAATCACCCTGCCCAGCCCAAAGTTCCAGGTGTTGAGCACTGGGTTCCCGTCACCAGTAAAGATGAGGTTGCGCGCCCCCACTTTAGGGGTGACGAAGTTGATGCCCGTGACCCGCGCGTTCAAGTCGAGGTCTGCCGTGACGAAGTGGTCCTTGTCGAGAATCGCGAGGTTCGAGCTGCCTGAGAAAATCTGGTCCTTGGCCTCGGGCTTGCCGAAGAAAACATTGAGGTACTGGAACTCGGTCGGCTCGAAATAATTGCCCCCGCCGATGCTCGCGAGCAGCTTCATGTGCGCCCGATTGATGTCGCTGTCGCCTTCATAGAGCTGTGAGGGCATGCCGACAGTATAGATGCGCACGCCCTTTTTCGCGAGCTTCTGCGCCATGAGCTTGGGGCCGGTCGGGATTTCGGTCTTCCCCATCTTTCCGTCGGAGATGAGGATGATATTCTTCGTCCCCTTCACCTTGTCAAGCGCGATGTCCGCCCATAGCAGGCCCTGCGCGAGGTCCGTGCCCTGGCCCTT
>JAUSJW010000035.1 GCA_030647105.1 Nanobdellota archaeon
GAGGGAAGGACTTCATCGTCACGGTAGAATATGAACTCTCCAACGTACCTGTGCCTCCCGCGCCCGAGCTCAGAGTCGAGCCGACCAGGAAAAGAGGTGCAGTGATTAGGGATCAGGCACTGGGCGCGAGCTACAAAGTCACCTACCCGCCCGGTAAAACCGGCACCTTTGATGGACAGACAGTGAGTACTAAGAGGGAAAGGCGATACGGCATTGTTTTGGGTGTCGAGGGAGCGGAATGCCACCTGCCATTCAGCATCAATGGGTTGAACCTTGCGGCGGGTATGAAGTATACCTATCAATTCATGATATGTTATCCGGACTCGCAGATGTATACTACCGCCCTCAAAGAGAAAGTGTGGAGATGGAGGGTAATGAAGGGGAGCGAACTAAAGAGAGTGAAAGCTGAAGCCTTCGGCAACCGCAAGAAAAATCAGCTGTCAAACGACCCGGGCGGAGATATGCAGATGCGGTATGCTTCTTTCAAGAAAGGAAAGCGGCACCACTTCAACGCGCAGAACAATGTGAGAGTCTTTGCCGCCCAGACCCTCAATGAGGCGCACGTCAACTTCACCCCTATCCCTGGCATTGGCGCCTACATGGTTGTGCTCAATGTGTACCTTCACCAGCCTATGACCAAGAGAAGAATACTCACTCATGCCTCGGGCAAACCACTGCTTAAGGGAGGCAAGCCGCTCAAGGAGACCATCGCAGCGGTCAAGAGCGCGTATTATCTGGTGCGGGTCACACTCGACACCACCCTCCATAAGATGCTGAAAGCGTATGAGGGGCTTACGGGAAGCGTCGACTGGGTCGACCCTGAATCGCGAGCCCTACTCATTAGTATGTTGCAATCGCTTCAATCGAAGCGCTTCCAATGTGAAGTCATCTGGACGAAGCAAAAGAGAGACTTCAAGTCAGCAGACCCGCTGCCCGACGTGACGGAAACCATAATCCTCCTCGAATCCCTCATCACGGGCAACCAGAAAGCCCTAAAACCGCATCGTGTGGGAAAGATGAAGAGAACGGAGTTCACCGATAAGGTGGCGCAAGCGAGCAGACAACTCATGAAGGTGATAACAAACCCATGAAACTCCAACGCCTCCTGATGTGGACGATGCTTCTCTTAAGCGGAGCGCTCTCTGTCAGCGCGGCGAAGACGAAGTTCATCCCGGAAGCGCTCAAGAACGCGCTCGACTTTGTGTTCGTTACTTTGCCGAAATCCGCGCAGGCGCCTGGGAAACTGTTCAACATCTACTTCCGGTTCATGCTCTTTATCTTAGTGTACGCTGTGCTCTACTACGGCACGAAGAAACTTTTCGACAAGGGCAACATAGCAGGAGTGATAGCCTTCGTCCTCGCGCTTTCGAGCGTGTCTTTAATTCCCGCGAAAGTGCTCCAGGGTATCTTTGGAACGTATTCTGTCGCTATCGCCGTTCTCGCGGCTCTCGCCCCTGCGTTGTATGGGCTATACATAACTAAGAATATCCATAACAAACTCCTCAAGGCCGCGGTGTGGCTGCTCGTCGCGCTTATCAGCTTCGTTGTCGCCGGGTATCTTATGAAGGCGGGCGGGGCGAGCAGCGGCCTCTACAAGTCCGTCGGAAGCTGGACCATGGGCGGAGCGGTCGTCGCCTTAATTGTCGCAGTCATCTCGCTCTTCCACGGCGGGAGAGACGCGTACAGTTCCGGCAAGGACGCTTTCGGTTTCGGCAAGAGCGGAAATCACGGCAATGGGCGCAGCAAACATCTCACTGAAGAGGAGGAGGAAATCGAGAGGAAGCGCAAGGAAGAGAAAGAGAAAGAGGCACAGGCGAAGAAGCTCGAGGAGGAGATGGCGAAAGCTCTCAACACCGCCGCGCAGTCCGTCGAGCACATGGCCCAGATTGTCAAGGGCATCATCGATTACCTGCGCAAGGTCGCAACGTATGGGAAAGCCGCGCCGCCTGAGAAAGTTGCTGAAGCGCTCAAGAAGGCGAAGAAGGCGATGGAAGATGGTCTCACCCAAAACGAGCAAATCCATCTCGCGGGCGAGAAGAGAATAGAGGATGAATGCAAGAGGCTCATCGCCAGCTACACGACCGTAGCCGCGGACGCGAAGACGGTCGTAAAAGATGAAAAGAAGGTCGCAGGCGACGCCGCGGCGGTGGGGGCGCCAGCGGGGGCGGCCGAGGCGGCAACCGAAGCCAAACAGGAGAACGTCGTTAAGCAAGAAGCGAAAATCGAGGAAAAGGAAGTAAAGATACTCCAAAAGATTCTCAAGCGAAGAGAAGAGCGGGAAAACAAGAGGTATGTCGAGCTCATCAAGCACGCCGACGAGGCGCTTGACAAGGCCATCGCGCAAGTGGACCTGAAGGCGGATTTCGGCGCGGCTCTCTCGCTGGCCCTCAGTTATCTCACTGACGCCTACCAGCTACTCACCGAGCAGTACAAGGATCTCGCGGAGATGGAGGCCATCCTGAAGAAGATGAGTGGCCAGGAAAGCGCCATCCAGCAGCAGGAGACAGTCGTAAACGCGGAGCGAAATAAAGCCGGAACAGCCGCGGCCGGAACACACACCCCCACAGGGCCCTAATCATGAGGTAATGAACACCATGGCACTAGACACGTTAATGAACCCACAGCAAGCCCTGAATCTCTTGTATAACCGATTACGCAACGCTTATGGCATTGTCACCAGCGCCAAGCCAGGAGACGCGGACGCCGACGAGAAGCTTCTGAAGGAAGTCGACGCCATCAGCGCGCTATCAGAGAACCTCGACACTACGTTCATCCGGAAGGTTGCGAACGACGCTTCCCTAGACGCGAAGAGCCACGCTGCGCTCCATAAGCTGCATGAACTGATGGTTGAGATGGAAAAAGACAAGCGCGCCTCCAGGCGAAACCAGGCTCGCTTGTTTAGAAGCGCGAGAAAGCTGCGCAGGCACATTGGAATCCAGGCTTGGAAAGTCCGAACCACGCAGCATCCCGCGGATCCGCGCAAGCTCACCGCGGATATTAAGAAGAAAGAGGTAGCGGCCCGAAAGATTCAAAAAGACCTGACACAAGAAAAAGAACAGCTCAAGAAACTCAAAAAGGCCGCCTAATGGAAATCATCCTCAAGAAGAAACCGAAGAATCCGACCATTGTTCAGGGCTTTCCAGGCATCGGTCTCGTTGGCACGATAGCGACAGAATACCTGCTGGAGCACTTGCAAGCTGAACAAATAGGGAGAATCAATAGCCAGGAGATGCCCGCGGCGGTCGCCATTCATGGCGGAAAAGTCGTGGACCCCTTCGGGATTTTCTACAATAAAAAACACAACCTGATTATCGTGCACGCCATCACGCCGTCGCACGGCTTCGAATGGCAGCTGGCGGACGCGATCTTAGATATCGCGCGACAGACGAACGCCGCGGAAATTATCTCCCTTGAGGGCATAGCGGGCAACAACCCTAACGAGACAGGGACGTTCTTCTACACCAAGGACAAGAAAGAAGCGGAGCGACTCAAGAAGGCTGGATTGGTACCGATGACTGAAGGGATTATCATCGGCGTGACCGGCGGATTATTGCTGAAAGGAGGCGCTATACCGGTTACCTGCATTTTCTCCGAGACGCATTCCAACCTGCCGGACAGCAAGGCCGCCGCTGGAATCATCAAAGCGCTTGACGCTTCGATGGATTTGGGCGTGAATGAGGCTCCGCTTTTGAAACAGGCGCAGATGTTTGAGATGAAACTGCAAGATATCCTCAAGAGAGGCGCGGAAGCCACGGAACTGAGCGATAAGAAGAAGCTGAGTTATGTAGGCTAGAGCAAAAGAGGAGAACGTTCTACTTCTTCTTGGGTGCCTGAACGTCCTTGCTGAGCTTGTCGACGCGCTTCTGGAGCTCGCCTAAAGTCTTGCGGATGTCCTTGACTTCTTCCTTGATAGCTGCTTCGTCAATCATGGTTTACACCAACGGCATCTTGCCGCCGTAGAGGGCCTCAAACCCTTTTTTGCCGAACTCAAGCGTGAAGACATCCGTGCTCGCATTTGTCGCGCGCAACTTGGCGATGTTAATTTCTCGGGTGACTTTCCGATTGCGGTCCACGAGCTGGATAACGACCACACCATCGGAGAGGAAGTCCTCGACTTCGTAAAAGCCGTACTTGCTGCCGTCCTTGGGCATCTCGGAAATCAGGAACGTGGTGAGGTCAAGCTCCTTGAACGAGTTGAACATCTGGAAAATCTGGTTGCGGGGGTCCTTGAAATTGGTCAGGACATAGAGCGCGTTGAGGCTGTCAATGACTAGAGCGCTGATGTTACAGTCGTCCTTGAGTGTCTTGACGATGCGGAAGATGATGTTCCACCAATTGGCCGCGGATTCCTTGCCCTTAATGGTCGCGCGCAGGGAGCCTAAGTCGGAAAGGATGATATGACCTTTTTTGGACTCTTTGATATGCTCCACTTTCTTCTTGATGATTGCGGGATCCGAACCGACGATGGTGACATCCACCTTGTTGAAGTCGAAACCCATGTTGATCATATGATTTAAGAGAGAAACGTAGCTCTGCTCCAGAGTGAGGTAAAGGACGTTTCCGCCGCGCTCGGCTTCCTTGTAGATGGCGTTGAAGCAGACCGAGCTCTTCATGGTGCCCGCGGTGCCCGCGATGAGGATGGTGCTCAGTCGAGGAACTCCGCCTTCCATAGCCTCGTCAAGGCCCTTGATGTTTAAAGGAAAGCGTTGGAGCTGCCCTTTGGAAGAAATAAGCTTCTCTGCCATAAAGAGTGATTTTCAGGAAGAGAGTATAAAAAGGTTTTGAAAAAGAAAAAATGAAGAGAAAGAATTTAGCCGGTCTTGCCGACTGATGCGATAGCGTTGCCCATCTTGAAGAGCATTGCTCTCCAACTCTCCAATTCTTTCTGGAGCTTCGGAACCTCTTCTTTTGATGGGAGCTTCTCCTGATCATTAATCTGGGCGATGAGCTGCTTGACCTTACGATCCCCATAAGCGCATATGAGCGCAAGGCAGTTATGGAACAGATGGAGCTCGTGGTCGTCGCACTTGAGGAACTTTTCCTCCTGCGCCAGGACATCGTGGAGGTTGTGTTTACCCTCGGCCTTTTTTTCGCGCCTGAGAGCCCTTGTCTCCCTACGTACTTCCCTTAATTCTTTTAAGAGATCGTTGCGCGCCTTCTTTATCATCTGCGGAGTGCGCACCGCAGTATTGCCTATTTCGGCTGCAAATTTGGTCAGGAATCCGTAACTCATCGTCTCACCTCACAGGGCAGATTCCAATGTTGAGAGGAATCACGCCTTTGGCGACGAGCCACGCGGCGAGAAAGCCGAGAATGAACGAAACAATAATCCACGTTGCTGGATGCATGATAATCGCTTTTTTGTTCATGATGTCACCTTTTTGTTTTTCCTCGATTATGTGTTATTTAAACATTTCTATTCGAGAGTGGCTATTGCGATTTCCAACGAGTTAAGCCATACCAAACAGGCCGTACACCAGACCGAGCCCTCCGACGACAATAACCACAATAGGAAAAAGAGTCCCTTCTCTCGGAATGAACGCGAGGAACGTCGGGAGCCAGCGGAGGAGGCCTAGCAGGAGGACGAGCGCGCCTTGCATGATGACAACAAACTTCTCGAGCCCGACGAGAAGGTTGTTGACGAAGCCCGCGACGACGATAAGGACGCCGAGCAGCGCGAGCACGACGCTGTAGCCGATGCCTCCCGACGGAATAAACTTGAGATGGACGAGCGGCGCGACGCCGAGGAAGACGACGACCGCTGACAGCAGCGAAATCATGATTTTCATAGCGGTCTCCCCGAAGGCGGCTTATATATAGTTTTCTATGGAGTGGTTTTGGCAACGGAGACTCACTTCTCCGTAACCCGGAGGCCAAAATGGCAAAAGTTGAGGGTTTGGCGGGCTGGCGGCTCACTTTTTCCTGCCATCTTCTGGTGCCTAACCTCATTTCAGGGCCGCTTAAGCTACAAGTAGGGTGTTTCGCTGCGTGAGTACTCACTTTCGTGTGTGGCGAGGTAAATGGCGGTAGAGAAGAGACCGATGGAAAGCCCGGAAAGTGAGCGTTAGATGCCCTTTTCAAAAAGACCCCTCGTTTGTAGATTTTGGCAGGGTTCTGCATCAAAAGAAGGGGTTTCCTTCATTTAATTCTTTGCTATATAGACTAAAATAAAAGTGAGTCTTGGGTCTGCCCTTTCGACGCCGCTCTTCGAAAACTCCCCGTTTGAACGCTCACTTTTGGCTGGAAAAGTCACGCATAGATTATTTTCTATATTGTAATGATTAAATATAGCTTCTTTAATAGTTGTTTTATGAAGGTTAGTTTGTAAAATAGTTAAATATTAAAACTAGGATAAACATAGTTTACAACATGAATACTAGAATAATCAAGAAAACGCCGGTGCCCATCTATCAGGACTGGCTCAAGGAGCACGGCTTTTCCATTTTATCTCCCAGACATCGCGGGCTTTACGGAGAACTCGCCTTCCGGAAATTCTGCCAGACCGCTGGAATTTTCGCGCTGAAACTCAGTTCTGACCTCCCCATTCTTGACCAAATACCCCTCGAAAAGCTTAGGAAAACACAGCAAAAAGAGCTCAAAAAACTTGTAAAAATACCCTTCCATTGGTTTTGCCAGGAAGGAAAACAAGTCTTTTTCGCCGAAGTCAAGATGGGAACGAGCAGCCTTTCCGCGATTCAAAGGCTGGCTCTCGGGATGCTGGCCAAGAATCGAGTGTTCCTCTTCCAGGTGTTCGAGGATGGCGAGATTGTGGCAAAAAGGCTGGCTTAGAGTGCGAAAGAACAGCCTGAGACCGTAGGTATTACCACTTGCTAAAAAATTCAGCCCCTTTGTAGAGGGCACCCAAGGCATAGGTTATCGGACCTTTGATATCCCCTTCAATTTCAGGGGACGGCCGATAGGGGACCAGAGAGTCGCCTACCCAGGCTGCCGTCTTCAAGAGAAGATCGAGAACAGCGCACCCTTCGCCGCCGGGAATACTTTTTTCCGGAGCCGATGGAGTAGAACAGACTAACATATCCACTGCCGAAACGCTCGTCGACATTGAAGGATTTGGTGCCATTTCGCCTACGAACATCCCTCCCTTCAAAAATCTATCTTTTTTATGCGTAAACCTTGTTCGTCTTATGCGTATAAGACGACATTTTCGGAAGGTTTTTATAGCGGAAAGCTA
The DNA here is from genome assembly GCA_030647105.1 of Nanobdellota archaeon. Lineage (GTDB taxonomy): Archaea > Nanobdellota > Nanobdellia > Woesearchaeales > WJIZ01 > JAGVXW01. Next base: position 7,193 of record JAUSJW010000035.1, read on the forward strand.
GAGGGAGCGCATGGACGCTTTGAAGGAGCTGGAAGCGGAGCTGCGGATACGGGGATTTTCGCAGAGGACCGTGGCGACATACATCTGGCAGAACCAGCAGTTTTTGAAGTTCCTTGCTGCGCGCAAGCCTGATTTGGGGTTCCAACGAACACTTTCCGAGAACTCCCAAGGCGGCCACTCAAACGCCACCAGACGCGATATAACCGCGTATATCGCGTTTTTGCTGAATGAGCGTAAATTGAAGCCTGGATCGGTAAACCTGGCTATAAGCGCCTTAAAATTCCTTTATGACGACCTACTGAAGAAGGACTTGTTCAAAGGTATCAAGAAGGCGAAACCTGAGAGGAAATTGCCGGTTGTGCTGACAAAGGAGGAGGTCAGAAAGCTGATTGCCGCCGCCTTGAACCCCAAGCACAACCTCCTCATCCGCTTCCTCTACGGCTCTGGCTTACGGGTGAGCGAGGCGACTGGGCTGCAGGTAGATGACCTTGATTTCGACGAGGGAGTGGGGCTAGTTCGCGGCGGAAAAGGCAGGAAGGACCGGAACATCATCATCCCAAAAAATCTGAGTTCTGAGCTGAAGGCACACCTCAAGAATCGTGAGCATGAGAATCCGTTTGTGTTCGGCGTCAAGGACCACGCGATGACGATACGCCAGGCGCAGCGGATTGTGACGGCGGCGGCGAAGAAGGCAGGCATCCGGAAACGGGTGTTCTGCCACGCCCTGCGGAGCTCGTTTGCGACGCATCTTCTGGAGGCGGGAACCGACATCAGAGTGATTCAGGAACTCCTTGGGCACGCGGACCTCGGCACGACGCAGATTTACACCAAAGTCTCGACGGCGAGAATCAAGCTCGTGAAGAGCCCGGCGGACGCGTTATAACATCGATTTTTTAAATCGAAAAGTGTTCTCGGGACAGCATGGATCCTCTTGCCGCATTGGTCGAGCGCTATCCCGATGCTTCGCATTTCGCCTCCACTTCGAGGCAATATGACCCCCTGGACAGACGCGTTGTCGTGGGACCTCATGAAGGATACCCCTTGGCTTATGGACTAGAACGCTCAGAGTTCCTTACGATTTGGGCGCCCGGGAGCAGTGAGACTTCCTTCACCTACCTCAGCGTCGGACTGGAAGTCCCTACCCTCTGGATTGGCACCCGAAACAGGGGTGTACTCGTGGGGCCAAATGCGATCGAAATCAGATATGACGCTGAAGATGCGACGGCCCTTCGGGAGAACCGGTTTTTTGCATTGACTACGCTCCTGCATCGAATGAACGGAGCTGCTCTCCCCGTCAATAGGGTTGTTCACCCCATCTCAGCAATCACGACGGAGCAGTTTGACGGCTATGTTGCAAAAGGAGTCACTGACCCCGCACAGGCAAACGGGTGGCATTGGGGGCATTTCAAGTCCGAGAGGGGCTCTGGTATTTCCCCATCAGTGATATCCTGGCGGGGCTTAGAAGTTACGACGCCCTACATACCTTGGGCTCGGGAATCCGCCACCTCCAAGCAGCCTCAAATCTCATTGCCGGGCTCAGAGACGGGCTTGAAGGAAGATTCCAGAAAGCGTGATTATTCCGTCGAGAAATTCGCGATGGTTCTTTGATTCAATCCTAAGACATTCTCTTTCGCCTGCATGCGCTTGAACTGGGGGTCGAGGCGCAGAAGGGGCTGGTTATTGACGTAGCGCTTGATGACAGGAACGTTCTTCTCAATCATGCGGGTGATGTACTGGCCGACAAGGTCTTCGGAGAGGCCGGTGCGCTTGGCGATGTCTGCGTAGCTGACAGCGCCCTTCTTGTCTTCAAGCGTGTAGAGGACGAGGAAGACGTCCTGCTCGTTGTTGGTGAGCGGCTGCGGCGTGAACTTGGGCTTCTTTTCGGATTTGAAGCCGATGTTCTGCTCCAGAAACAACTGCAGCTGATCTAAGCGCTCGGAAAGTTTGCCAATTTTGTAGTCGAGCTCGCACATGGACTCGTAGTTAGAGCTAATCTCGTTGGTGTTCTCGTTGATGGTGTCGAGATGATCGTTCATCTCCTCTCGGAGCTCGTCAAAGAGCATCTTCACCGCGAACTTGACATCTCCTTCTGCGACCATAGAGTTGCTGGGAATCCTGTGGCAGGTTTATATAGTTTTCTTTTTGGGGGTTTTGGATTTTCTCGACGACAAAATTCGCCAATGTCACGGATTCCTATCCCCGGAGCCTGCGGTTTTGGAGGCGGTTTAAAGAGCGCTCATACGGTCTTTTGCGGCTTGTAGAGATAGATTTTCTCCTTGCCGGAGCGGACGATGCCCACTCCTTCCTCCTGCTCAATCTCCTCCATGATGCGGTAGAAAGTACTCTTACTTGTGAGGTTCTGCTCCTCGACAACCATCTCGCGCAGCTGGAAAGCTGAGATTTTCTCGTATTTCCTCACATAGCTGAGAATCATGGCCTTGAGGTAATCGTGTGTCTGCTTTGTGACCTTCTGGACGAGCTTGTCCTTCGGCGAGCGCTTGACAACCAGATTCTGGAGCCGCCCCTCCATCTCGGCCATACGCTTCTCGACGGCGGAGGTGTGATGAGGGGTGGCGATATGGTCCTCGAGCTGGTCCTTGAGGCCTTCCATCGTGGTTGGAAGATAGGCGAGGGCCTCGAGCTTGCGGTCGACGTGGAGGATTTCTTTCGACATCCTGGCCAGGTAGAAATCGAGCTTGTCTTCTGTGAGGGTGCGCTCCACCTGGCGGGCGAGGAGCTCGACCTGCTTTGGGAGGAGATGGAATTCCTTCTTAAGGGCCGCGACTTCGCCGGCGCTCGATTCCATAAATTTCTGGTGGTTCCTGACACTCTCCTGAACGGTTTCCCCGACAGTTGAGAGGCGCTGGACCTCCTGCTGCAAAGAAGAGTTCTGCTGCTGGAAATAACTGATCCATGCGTAGGCGGCGTGCATGTCTTCGCGCACGCGGCCGAAGGAGGTCTTGATGGTCAGATCCATGCCCAAAACTTTCGCCTGGAGGCGCTTGACCTTGTCGTTCCCAAACAGTCCCATGGGAACGTTTTCCGACGAGCTTCTATATAAACCTATTGATTTCTGGGACTCAAATGGGAATGTTGTGGGAACATTTTGGGAATGTCTTTCCGAATAGAAAAGTATTTAATCTGGGAATGTATTGGGATATTCTTGGGAATGAACGTGGGAATGATGGGAATGAGGCTGGAAATGAGTTTTGAAACCCGATTTTGGAGCGGGGGAAGAAGTAATTTTCTGTCGTTTTTGAGCGATGTCTCCCTCATTGAATTCCTGTATCGGGCAGCCGCCGTTTTGAGCACTGTGGAGAGCGAAAGTGAGCCTTCAGAAGCCAAAAGTGAGCCTTTCCAGACCCCTCAAAACGCGCATTTTAGGGCGTTTTGGGGCTTATACAGGGCGTTTTTGGTTAAAAGTGAGGGTTTAGGGAGCCAGAAAAGAGAGGGTTTAACGGCTTCTGGAGCGGTTTTGAGGAGTTTTGAGCCGGTTTATAGGGGCTTCAGGCTTGAAAGTGATGGTTCTTGGGGGTTTTTCAAGCTGACTGGGGGCCTGAAAGAGGGGCTTTTGAGCCGAAAAGAGGGGTTTTTCGGCCTCCACACAGGGAAAGTGAGTGTTCAAACGAGGTATTTTAGTGGTTTTCGCAGGTGTTTGGGTCTTCTAAGCAAGAGACTAACTGGGGTTCAGGCGGGAAAAGATGAGTTTCCCATGGATATGTACGCTCCGCTACCCGCCCAGAAGGCTGAAAAGAGGGGTCCACACAGGGAAAGTGAGTGCTCAAAGCGCTTGGGCGCCCCATATCCTTATAATATAGGCATGGCTCCGGTGGGAGCATGAGATCCCTGAAAGAGCTGGAAGTGACCCTGAGCAAGCTGAAGGGGTTCCAGGATGCCCAAGTAAGGCAGGAACAATACCTAACACCCTCTTCCATAGCCGCCGAAGCCCTTTGGAAGGCCCATTTCGAGCACCTGAACGGGAAAGTGAGCGTTGACCTGGGGGCAGGTACGGGTATCCTGGGTATCGGGGCGCTTCTGCTCGGGTCGAAGCGGGTTTACTTCGTGGAGCAGGACCCTTCAGCCCTCGAAATCTGCAGGCAGAACGTCGCTCAAGCGGAAAGTGAGTACTCGGGTCTGGGGGAAGCGGTTTTCCTGCTCCAGGACGCCCGGGAGTTCGCTCTGCCGGTCGACACCGCGCTCACCAACCCGCCCTTCGGCACGCGGCAGGCGCACCTCGACGTGGAATTTTTGAAAACAGCGATTCTGTCGTCGAGCTATGTCGTATCGTTCCACAAAACCTCGACGGTGCCGTTTCTCGTCGAGAAGATTCCCAAATTAGGGGCGAAGCTCGTCGACAGACTGGATTTCAAGTTTCTTCTGAAGAGCACGATGGCGCACCACACGCGGATGAAAAAGTATATTGATGTTTCTTGTTTGATTCTCATTCCCATTTGATTCATTCCCAATGATTCCTCGTCGATAAAACGCGTGGGAATGGCGCTTGGGAATGAGAAGAGCCCTGCATATTTTCTTAATTTTATTGGGGAAATTTCAGATGGATCTGTCCTTCCTCACTACGTTTGGAATCTTCAAAACTTCGTTTTGAATCTAGCGGGCTCGCTTCTTTTTGTGGCGCCGCGGCCGGGGGTCGCCCCGTCCGGGGTGGCCGCTGGCGCCTCCCCTCGTTCCAAAAAAACGTGTAGGTTTCGAATATCCCCCCATCCTCCTCAAAACAAACCTTTTTATAGGCGGCTTGAATCCTCGAAGACAGGTGGAATCATGGAACTCAATATCCTAGAAGAGAAGAAAGACGCCCTTGTTTTCGAGCTCAAAGGCGCGACGCATACCGTCGCGAATCTGCTCAACAAGGAGCTGTGGCAGAACAAGCACATCAAGACCGCCGGCTATACGGTGCGACACCCGCTGACCAGCATCCCTGAGTTCCATATCGAGACTGATGGCGAGGAGCCCCGCAAAGTTGTTTCCTCCGCCTGCCAGAGCGTCAAAAAGGACCTCGAGAAGTTCGCGACTGATATCAAAAAAGAGGTCAAGTAACGATGCTGGGCCTTGCGCAAGGCACCGCACTCTGTTCATTAGCGAGGAAAGCGATTTCCTCCCGTTTCTCTTTGATTCCCTTCCGGCCTGGAAAGATTGCCAAGGAAGCGTTTTCCGCGCCAGCTGGATGCTACGTGTTTCTCTACCTGAACGGCAGGCTCCGCGGCAGCGCCGGCGTTGCTGAAACGTTCAAGCCGCTGCATGAGGAGCTCGTGGCCGCGGCGCAGAACGCCGCGTTCCGCGACCCCCGCTATCCTCCTTTGAAGCGTAAGGAAGTCAAGGACCTGGTGATTGAGGTCAATGTGTTAACCAAGCCCAAGCGAGTGGATATCCGCAACCCGGAAGACTACCTCAAACACATCCGGCCAGGCAAGGATGGATTGCTCATCAAAGGAGTGTTTACCGAAGGGCTCCTCCTGCCCCAGGCGGCTACCCAGAACCGCTGGGACGCGCTCGCCTTCTTACGGAACGCTTGCTTACAGGCGCAGCTCCAGCCGGACGACTGGCAGGACTTCGATAAATGCCGGGTGTATGTGTTTGATTCCCAGATTTTCTCAGAGACTGCGCCGGGACAGGTTGTTCAGATTAAGTAGGGTTCGAAGCCCTCTGGGCTCATAGCCTCTGAGGTTACAAATCTTAGGGACTCCGCGCAATCTTTAAAAACTCTACATGGATCTGCTTACGAATGAATGGCTTGGTTCGATTTCTCAGAGGAACGCTCGTCGTGCTCTTTCTCCCGCTGATTGCCTTGTACTGGGGAGTGACGAGGAAAGTGAAAGGAGAGGAAGTAGTATCCGTTTTCTTGGGTCTCGGGTTTCTCTATATCGGAGCCTATTCATTGCTTGGATACCTCTTTTTCAGGGGATTTTTTCTCGCCCATCTTGATATTGTGTGGGGGTTGATACTCTTCTATGCAGGTTGCCTCCACCTTGATATTGCGCTCCAGATTGTCCGCGGCGATGCGCAGGAGAGAAAGAGACTCTTTGCGCACATGGTAGATACATGGGCAAATGGCCGGGTGTTACGATGGGTCCTTGGTCGCGAAACGGCGATCCGTGTCACGAGCTTCTTCAACACAAAATTGGTCTGGGTGACGCTGCTTTTCTCATTTTTCCTGATAGGATTTGGCGGCTATCTGATCGCAGCCTCTTTTATCGGGTAGCGCAATCGCCAGGTTAAGATAACCCTTCTCGGGCTTATAGTTCAGCGGCTAG
>JAUSJW010000039.1 GCA_030647105.1 Nanobdellota archaeon
ATAAGCTCCTGCATGAATCTCGCGGCGGGAGCGCCGTCGACGATACGGTGGTCGTAGGTGAGCGAGAGGTAGAGCATCGTGGCGATGGTGACTTTATTGTCCTTGACTACCGGTTCTGGCTGCATCCTTCCTAAACCGATAATCGCCGACTCGGGATAATTGATAACGGGCGTGACATACGTGCCGCCGATGCTCCCCACATTAGTGATGGTGAACGTACCCTGCTGCATTTCCTCGGGCTTGAGCTTCCGGTCTTTTGCGCGGTCCGCGAAGTCCTTGATGGCCTTCGCGATATCGAAGACCGACTTCTTGTCCGCGTCCTTGATGTTGGGGACGAGCAGGCCCGCTTCTGTGTCAATCGCGACGCCGATGTTGCAATATTTCTTGTAAACAAGCGTTTCCCCGTCAATAGACGCGTTGAGCGCAGGATGGTTCTTGAGGACTTGCGATATAGCTTTTACGATATACGCGAGCACCGTGAGCTTGATTCCCTTGGATTCCGCGTCCTTCTTTTGCTTCTCGCGTAGCTGCATAAGCGCCGTGACATCTGCGCGGTCGAAATGAGAAACTTGCGCGGTGCTCTGGAGGGAGCGCATCATGTTCTTGGCTATTGCGGCTCGAATTCCCGCGAGAGGCACCCGCTCTTCGGGGCCTCCAGGTTTTAAAGAAGAAAGGACCGCTTGTACACTTAACGGTTTTCCGCTCGCCGCCGTCTTCACGTCGTCCTCGCTGATTCTCCCGTCTTTTCCCGAGGCCCTGACTTTCAACAAGTCCACATTCAAGTCCCTCGCGAGTTTTCTTACTCCGGGAGTGGCTTTCACTTCAGCTGAAGCGGAAGGAGCAACGGTTTCGGTTCTCCTAAATGAGATTTCCTGCGCCGCTGCTGAGGTCTGGCCGACGATGCCCTGATTGGTGTCTACGGGTGGAAGGCCGTCGCCGGTGTCAATCGTAAAGATGACTTTTCCGACATGGACGACCTCGTTTTCCTTGAAAAGAATCTTCGTGATTTTTCCAGCGTAGGGTGAAGGGATGTCCACCACTGCCTTGTCAGTCTCTGCCTGGCAGACGGGCTGGTCTTTCTTTATCGTGTCGCCCTGCTTGACGAGCCATTTGACAATCTTTCCCTCGGCTATACCTTCGCCCAAATCCGGAAATTTGAAGTCCATGTTAGTACTCCATCAGCTCTTTCATCGCTGTGTGAATGCGCGGCTTGTTGACAAGGTAATATTCTTCGCCCGCCGGAAGCGGCATCGTGAGGTCATAGCCGGTGATGCGCTTGACCGGGGCCTTGAGGCTGAGGAAGCATTTCTCGTGAATTCTCGATGAAATTTCTGAGCTGGTGGAGCAGGTCTTGGGCGCTTCCTGGATAATCAGGACTCGACCGGTCTTCATAGCTGAGGCGATAAGGGTCTCGTTGTCAAGCGGCGAAATCGTGCGCAAGTCGATAAGCTCGATTGAGTAGGGAGCGTCCTTGACCGCGTCGAGCACGTCCTTGATGTAGGAGCCCCAGGTGATGACGGTCATGTCCGTGCCCTGCTGGATAACATTCGCTTTGCCGATAGGCACTTCGTACATCTCCTCGGGCACTTCCTCCCTGAGAGAGCGGTAGACCTTCATAGGCTCGAGGAAGATAACTGGATCGGGGTCGTTTACAGAAGCGATGAGGAGGCCTTTCGCGTCATAGGGCGTGGAAGGCATCACGACCTTGAGGCCTGGAATCTGCGCGAAGATGGCCTCAGTGGCCTCGGAATGGTGCTCGAGCGCGCGGATGCCGCCGTGGCAGGGAATGCGAATGACGACAGGAAGATGAATCGTGCCGCGCGTGCGGTTGCGGTATCTCGCTAAGTGAGAGGCAATCTGGTTAAAGGCTGGGAAAAAGAACCCCATGAACTGCATTTCCGCGATGGGCTTCATGCCATTGATAGCGAGGCCGATGCTCGTGCCCACGATGCCGGACTCGGCGAGCGGGGTGTCAAACACTTGAACAGGGTATTTTTTGATGAGGCCGTCGGTGACCCTGAAAACACCTCCGTCGACACCTACATATTCTCCCAGAATCAAGACAGACTTGTCCTTCGCGAGCAGCTGGTCGAGCGCCTGGTTCAAGGCCTGCACCATCGTGAGCTTAGCCATGGGTACCCCCGAGCGTCTTCTTGAACTCCTCGTACTGCTCCTTTAATTCCTGAGTGAGCTCGGCGTAATGATAGTTGAAAATGTCGTGAGGATTGTAAACAATCTTTTCCGCTTCCTCGACCGCGTCCTCGATGACTTTCTCGCATTCGGCTTCAAGGGCAGCTTGCCTCTTGTCATCCCAGAGGCGCTTCTTGTCAAGATATTTCCTCACGCGCGCAATCGGGTCCTTGCAAAGCCATTTCGCCTCTTCCGCCTCGGTGCGGTATTTCCTTGGGTCGTCGGCGGTTGTATGCGGGCCCTGCCTGTAGGTGTAGGCCTCAATCAATGTCGGACCCTTGCCCGCGCGCGCCCTGTCCGCCGCTTCCTTGGTTGCAAGGTGCACCGCGAAGATGTCGTTGCCGTCCACGAGCACGCCGGGAATGCCGTACGCGACGGCTTTCTGCGCGATGGTCTTGGAGGCAGTCTGGATTGTACGCGGGACTGAAATCGCCCATTGATTGTTCATGCAGAAAAAGATAGTGGGGGTTTTGAACACGCCGCCGAAATTCACGCCTTCATGGAAGTCCCCTTCAGAGGTGGCGCCGTCGCCGAAGAAGACCAAGGCAACGGTTTTCTCGCCCCGCAGCTTCGCCGCCCAGGAGATGCCGACCGCGTGCGGAATTTGGCTTCCAATGGGGATGGAGAGCGGGGTCATCTTGTGGTTGGGGAAATTCTTCGAGCCCTGCTCATTGCCCCTGAGATAGGTGAAGACCTCGCTGAGCCTCACGCCGCGAAGGAGCCAGCCTGCCATCTCACGGAACGCAGGAACAATCCAATCGGTTTTTTCTAGCGCGAATACTGAAGCTGCTGCTGCGGCCTCCTGGCCGGATTGAGGAATATACGTAATGAGGCGTCCCTGGCGCTGCATCGCGAGGGCTTTCTTGTCCGTCATCCTGGAAAGCACCATGACTTGATAGAGCTTGAGAACATCTGCATCGCTCAGGAGACCTTTGACGCCCTTGAGGAGCTTGCCGTCTGGGTCGAGAATCTGGAGCATCTGCCCCTTCTCCGGGTCATACTTCTCTATAGTCATAGCGAAATAGCTGGGCATGAAGTATTTAAGTAGTTTGCGGGTTTTAAAAGAGAAATTTTGGGGAGTTAACCTGGAGGATTACGGCGAGTACTGCGCTTCTTCTTCGCATAATACTCTTTTTTGAGCAGCATCCAGTACTCTTGTATCCATCTTGAAGGCCAGTAGCGCTCATCAAGCTCGGGCCATTCATCCGAGCAGTAGTGGAGTCTTGGGACGAGATAATCCTGGATGGATTTGATGCGCCACTCGAGTTCTTTCAGTCGCATATTATGAGGGATGGTTGCTATGTTTTAAGGCTCACGCGCACACTGGACTGTCTAGTGGTTACCCGTTCTCATCGGAGAAATCGTCGTTCTTGGACATTATTACATTCTTCTGGTCTTTCTTTTCTCTAAAGGAGCGGGGAACGTAGACTTCTTCTTTGGTCATCGGGTTCTTGCCGGTGTAGTACATCGCGGTGCTGAGGGTGCCGGGGGTGGGGGTGAAGACCTGAGTGAGGTTGACGTAGATGTCCTCGTCCTTGCAGAATTTCTTGAGAACTTCCATGTCGTCCATCGTTGAGCCGGGGTGGGCGACGACGAAATAGGGGACGAGGCGCTTGTCGGTGCCCTGCTCCCGGTTCACCTGCCTGAATTCCTTGAGGAAGTCCTTGAACGCTTGGCCGTCCGCTTTGTTCATCTGCTTCAAGACGCGGTCAGAGATGTGCTCGGGGGCGATTTTCAAGCGTGTGATGAACTGCATCACTTTCCTAAAGAGCTTCTTCTGGTCGAGAATGATGTCGTGGCGTAGGGCGCTTCTTAATTCCAGTTCAGCGCCCTTGTACTTCGTCTGGAGCTTTTCTACGCCTTCCAAGAGAGGGAATAGGTCGTCGGAGAGGACGCGGTACTTGCAGCCGACGCACTGCTGGTTGCAGTGCTTGATTTTATTGTGGACGGTGATTTCCTTGTCGATAATCGGGGAGCGCATCTGTTGCTTTTCGCTGTAAAGAGCGCAACTGGACCCGTACATATTGAGCGTGGGGAGCGTGAGGTCGTTGATTTTCATCGAGCCGCCCTTGTAGAGCGTTTCCATTTCTTTCAGAATGGATTCCTTGCTACGCTTCGCGACTTCTTTTCCCTGCACGAGGGGAATAACACAGAAACTGCAGCTGCCCCAGCAACCCCTGCCGATGACGACGCTCGTTTCCAATCTTCCGACCATACCCTGGTTGAAGGCGAAGTTCTTTGAATGTGGATGCAGCTCTCTTGTGAAGGGGGAGGCATAGATAAAATCCATCTCCGCTTCGGTGAGCGTGTGGCTCTGGCGATTGTGCTGGGTGAATCCCAGACCACACGGCTCGATGAACGCGTCATCGGGAAGCAGATACTGGACTCTTGTTAACAGGTTGAACTTGTCTTTGTCAGCTACGCATTCCTCGTAACTTGGAAGCTGGCGCATTTCTTTGGGAATCTCGTCTTTTTTGATGAGGAAGGAAACACCTTCGATGGAAGGGAGGTCCAAAGAAGCTCTCGCCTTTTGAAATGAAATGGGTTTCTCGAGGGTCTTCATTCGTTCGAGGAGTTCCAAGAGCGAGCGCTCCGCGTTGCCAAAGCACAAGAGTTCGGCCTTAGTGTCGTTGAGAATGCCACGGCGCAATTTGTTCTCTTTGTAGTCGAAGTGCGTGAACCTTCTGATAGTCGCTTCCACGCCGCCGATAATGGTGATTGCGCCTTTGTGGAACTGCTTAATTTTCTGCGTATAAACCATCAAGGCGCGCTCCGGGACCAGGACGTTTTCGCGCTGCTTGAGCATGGGGGTGTAATTCGCGAGCATGGAGTCGAGCAGGCCTGACGTGATGCAGAAGAAATACTTGGGCGTGCCGCAGGCCTTGAATTCTTCTTCTGTTTCAGGCTGTGGGATGATGCCCACCTTGTAGCCTTTGCGGTCTAAGAGACGCGAGAGCATGGCCATACCTGAGAGCGGATGGTCGTAATAGGGGTCGCCTGTGACGAAGATGACATCAAAGGCCTGGAAATTCTTGTAATAGGCGCGGCCTTGGGCGATGGAGGTCGGGAGGAAGTTCATGCTCTTCGAAATCTTGTGGGATATATAATAGGTGCGCTGTTTTTCGTTAGTTTTTTATAGCGATATGGAATCATACGTGGAATGGCAAAACTCCATACCTGGATTCTGATGGGTTTGCTCCTGGCCACGCTCGTCTTCGCGGCTGAGGAAGGGGCTGCCAACGCGCAGAGCATCGGTTCGGCGTTCTTTTGGATAGCCATCATCCTTATCGCGGCGCGGGTTAGCTCGCTTGTCGAGCGCTTTGGCCAGCCTTCCGTGCTCGGCGAACTTGTAATGGGCGTGATTCTCGGAAATCTTGTTCTCCTTGGCGTTTCCTGGTTTGAACCGCTCAAAACCGACATGTTCATTCCTTTCCTTGCGGAGCTGGGCGTTGTCATCCTCCTCTTCCAAGTAGGGCTTGAAAGCTCGATTGCGGGCATGAAGAAAGTCGGCCTGCGCGCGTTCCTTGTCGCGTGCGTCGGCGTGGCGCTCCCGTTCTTTCTTGGCACCTTCCTCGGGCCTTACTTGCTTCCTGGCCTGTCCAGCAACGCCTACCTGTTCCTTGGAGCGACACTGACAGCAACGTCAGTGGGAATTACTGCCCGCGTCTTCAAGGATCTCAACAAGCTGAGCATCCCCGAAGCGCAGATTGTGCTCGGGGCCGCTGTCATCGACGACGTTATTGGCCTTGTGATTCTCGCGGTCGTGAGCGCGATTGTGACGAGCGGAAGCGTTGGCCTGGGTGTTGTCACCTGGATAACGCTCAAGGCGCTACTGTTTCTTGTTGGTGCGATTGTTCTCGGCGGCTTCCTCGCGCCCCGCCTCGGAAAATTGTTTTCCAAGATCCATACTGGCGTCGGCATGAAGTTCACGCTTGCCATTTCTTTTTGCCTGCTTTTCGCCTACGCCGCGAGCCTCATCGGCCTCGCCCCCATTGTCGGCGCATTCGCGGCCGGACTTGTCCTGCGGCCGGTTCACTTCAAGGAGTTCGAAGAGCCTGAAATCGGTCGTTATGTGAAGGAGCACCTCACCCCCGGGAACGCCCAGGGAAACATCTTGAAGCTTCTTGACGAGCACGCTGAAAAGCATGTGGAGCACCTCATCCAGCCGCTCGGCCATTTCCTTATCCCTATTTTCTTTGTCATGACGGGACTGCACGTCAAGCTCGAGACGCTCTTCAATCTGCCCATATTGCTCACTGCTCTTGGAGTTGCGGCTGTCGCGATATTCGGCAAGGTAGCCACGGGGCTTGTTGCGGGCAAGGTTGACAAATGGCTCGTTGGCTGGGGCATGGTGCCGCGCGGGGAAGTCGGCCTGATTTTCGCGGCCATTGGCAAGAGTCTCGGGGTTGTGAACGATACCGTTTACTCGATTATCATCATTGTTGTCATCTTAACAACGCTGTTGCCACCACCGATACTGGCGTGGCTGATTAGAAGGAAAGCGGCACATCAATAACAAGCACCTGCGATTTTTCTGTGCATGTCGCTTCCCAATTTCCGGGGCCTGACAACGCGAGGGCATCGCGCTTTCCGAGCCTTTTGCCTTCGAGTGCCACCTTGCCCTCAACGACGAAGAAAAAGACACCCTTGTTCGCTTCTATCTTGCCTTTGAGCTTGCCGCCCTTCTTGAAATTTCCTAA
>JAUSJW010000053.1 GCA_030647105.1 Nanobdellota archaeon
GAGGACGTGCCGTTCTACGTGCGCCAGCTCGCGGAAATTGGGAAGAACGCCATCGGCCTAACCGGAGAAGACCTCTTCCGCGAGTTCTGCCTTGAGGAGCGCGAGCCCGGGCTGCAGATTCTCAGGCGCATCAGCTGGAAAGACGAGAAGGCGCTCTTCGGAAAGCCAGCGCTCTGCCTCATGGGTCCGAAAGGAAAGCGCCTGGAAGATCTGCCCAAACAGCTCAGAGTCTGCGTCGCGTCAAAATACCCCAAGCTCGCGAAGAAGTATCTCAACCTGCTAGAGGACCAGGGCTACGCGTTCAAGAAAACCTACATGAGCGGCGCTGTCGAGGAAAGCTTCGCGCAGGGCCTTGCGGACATTCTCATAGAAATCGTCTATACCGGAAAATCGATGAGGGAAAACAACCTCGAAGTCTATGAAAAGATTCTCGAGAGCGATTTCCTCGTCATCGGTCCCACAACGCTCAAAGAAGGTGAATCCCCATGATCTCCCCCAGAAAAGCAGTGACTGCAATGAGCCCTTACAAGCCTCCGACAGACGGAAGAACGGGCAGACTGAGACTGGATTTCAACGAGAACACCGTAGGCTGCTCTCCGAAAGTGATTGAAGCCCTCAAAACCGTTACTCCTGATTTCTTAGCAACCTATCCGGAGTATAGGGAACTAAGAGGAGCGCTCGGGAAGTACTTCAACGTCTCTGCGGACCAAGTCCTAACTACAGATGGAACCGACGAGGCCATCAAGAACATCATCGAAGTTTTTATCGAAAAAGGGGTGGACGAAATTATCATTCCCTCGCCAACCTACACGATGTTCCCATTCTATGCACAATTGAATGAAGCCCGTATAAAGACCATCCCTTATAATTCGGATTTGAGTTTCCCAACCGAGCAAGTGATTCAAGCAATTTCAAAAACTACAAAGATAGTCGTCCTCGTCAACCCCAACAACCCGACGGGAACGTCAATCAAGAGTGAAGACGTCGTCAGAATCGTCGAGAAAGCGAGAGAGAACCAATCGCTCGTTTTGATTGATGAGGCGTATTACCAGTACTTCGGAAGAACCGACATCCCGCTCATAAAAACCTACAACAACGTCGTCGTCATCCAGACGTTTTCAAAAGCCTTCGGCCTCGCGGGGCTGCGCCTCGGATGCATCCTCTCAAACAAGGAGACGATTGCGGTCCTAAAAAAAGCGCTCTCGCCTTACAGTGTGAATATCTTAGCAACCCTGGCAGCAAAGGCGGCGCTTCAAGATAAAGCGTATGTCGAAACGTATGTTTCACAAGTGAAAGAAAGCAAGAAACTCCTGTATGCCGCTCTTGAAGCTCTGAACATTCCGTCGTATCCCAGCGACGCGAACTTCATGCTCGTAAAAATAGGAAACCAAGCCCAGCGATTCTGCGACCTGCTGCGAGAGAGGGGTATTCTTGTGAGGAACCGAAGTTCTGACCTGCTCTTGGAGGGTTGTGTCAGAATTACGCTCGGAACCGTAGAGCAGACAAAGAAGCTCATCTCAGAGCTTGAGAACGTCATCAAAGATATCCGCCCCTTGCTCATCTTTGACATGGATGGCGTCCTCGTCGATGTCTCGAATTCCTATCGGGTCGCAATCCAGAAGACCGCGGAGCAATTCATCGGAGGCACGGTCACTCCAGAAGAAATCCAATTATTCAAGGAGAAAGGCGGCTGCAACAACGACTGGGACTTAACGATGGCGATAATCGAATCGAGAGGAATCAAGGCGGAGCGTAAGAACGTCATAGGCGCCTTCCAGGAGCGCTACCTCAAGCTGATGCCTGCTGAGAAGTGGCTCTTTGAGAAAACCCTTCTTAAGAATCTCTCAGCTCAATATCGCCTCGTGATTTTTACAGGCAGGCCGCGCGAAGAAGCGTTTTTCGCTCTAAAAAATAACTGCGTAGAGCAATTCTTCGACTCTGTCATTGCGATGGAAGACGTCGAAAAGCAGAAACCCGACCCGGAAGGCCTGCTCAAGCTCAAAGAAATGTACTCCAATCAAGAAGCGTGTTACTTCGGCGATTCTGTCGACGACATCGCTTCAGCAGTCAGCGCAAACGTGAATCCCATTGGCGTCTTCCCTCCTCAAAATAAGAGCGAGCAGCTCAAGACTCGACTGCAAACGGCCGGAGCAAGAATTATTCTCAAAGACATCAACCAAATCAAGGAGGCGCTCTCATGAGAACCGCAACTATCGAAAGAAACACCAAAGAAACCCAGATTCAAGCAACGCTGAACATCGACGGGAAAGGCATCTCGAAGATTGAAACTCCTATTGGCTTTTTCAGCCACATGCTAGAAGCCTTCACCAAGCATGGGGGCTTTGATTTGGAGCTCAAGGCGAAGGGAGACTTGCAGGTCGACCAGCACCACACTGTGGAAGACGTCGGCATCGTAATAGGCCAGGCCTTCAAGCAGGCACTCGGGGACAAGAAAGGCATCAACCGCGCGGGCTATTTCATCTTCCCGATGGACGAGTCCTTGGCAGTCGCAGCGCTCGACATCTCCGGCCGGCCCTATCTCAAATTCGAAGGCAAGTTCAAGCGCCGATTTTGCGGCGAGCTTGACACCGACCTGGTGGAGGACTTCTTTTACGGGTTCTCCGTCGGCCTCGGAGCCAACATCGCGCTCCTCATCAAATACGGCAGGAGCGACCACCACAAAATCGAGGCGACGTTCAAGGCCTTCACCAAGGCGCTGAAGACCGCGTGTTCAATAGACGGACGTCTGAAAGACGAATTGCCGTCGACAAAAGGGTTGATTGAAGGATGATAGGCATCATAGACTACGGAGCGGGGAACCTGAAGAGTGTGCAGAACGCTCTGGACTATCTCGGAGTAGGGTGTGGAATAGTCTCGACTCCAGAAGAGATTGCTCTCTGCGACCGCCTCATCCTCCCCGGAGACGGCTCCTTTGGCTTCATGATGGAGAACTTGGAAAAGAAGCGGATGGTAGAACCCTTAAAAAAATATATTTCAAGTGGAAAACCCTTCCTCGGCATCTGCCTCGGCATGCAGGGGCTCTTCGAATCGAGCGAGGAAAGCCCCGGAATACGAGGGCTGGGCATCTTCAAAGGAGACGTCGTGAGGCTCCGCACAGGAAAGATTCCTCAAATAGGCTGGAACACGATTGCTCCTGAGAAAAAGAACGACACGCTCTTCAAGGAGGGCGCGATGTACTTTGTGAACTCCTACGTCGTCGTTCCCATGGACGCTTCCATCATCGCCGCGAGAACCGACTATTTCGGGCCCTTTGTCAGCGCCGTGCGGTTCAACAACGTCACAGCCGTCCAGTTCCACCCGGAAAAAAGCGGGGCGGCTGGACTAGCGCTCCTCAAGAGGTGGCTCTCATGCTAGCGAAACGCATCATCCCCTGCCTGGACATTAAGGGAAACGAAGTCGTCAAAGGAACCCAATTCAAGAACCTCGTTTCCTCGGGAGACCCGGTCGAACTCGCGAAGCGCTATTATCAAGAAGGCGCGGATGAGCTCGTGCTCCTCGACATCGCGGCGACAGAAGAAGAGCGCAAGACACGCG
>JAUSJW010000065.1 GCA_030647105.1 Nanobdellota archaeon
CGACGAGGACGGCGATGAGCTGAGCGCTTCTCTTGAGGGCTCCATCCAGCAGGGTCAAATCGCGCGAGAAGCGGGAATCTATCATGCCCGTCTCGTTGTGAGCGACGGCCTCAACACCGCCGAGAAGCAGGTTCGCGTGACGGTCCTTGCTCCTGAGCCAACGCGAGTACTCAAGGCGCTTCCGCCGCTGTCTGTGGCTGAGGGGGGCCGCCTGGTAGTAGGGCTGGAGGCTGACTGGGCAGAGAGCTTCACCGTTAATCCGCTTCCAGAAGGCGCGTTCCTTTCTGGCAACCTCTTAGTCTGGGAACCCGATGGAAAGGCGGTCAGCCGGGACACACAGCTCAATCTGACCTTCACCGCGAGGGATGGCGAGGGGCATGAGGCGTCCCAGCAAACGACGCTCCTGGTCAAGAATGTCAACACCCTGCCTGTCCTGCTCTCCTCAAGCTCCCAAGACGGCAAGAGTTTTGGCGTCGGGCAGGAACTCCTTTTTGTTGTGCGTGCCGAAGATACCGATGGCGACGCGCTCTCTTATGCGTGGGCCGTGAACAGCAAATCCGTTGAGGCGAGTGGCAACAGCGTCACGCTTTCCTTCCCCTCAGCGGGCAAGAAGAGAATCAGCGCGGTTGTCAGCGACGGGACGAAGAGCGTCACGCGCTCCTGGGAGATTACTATCGCGCGAGGGCCCATCGTGAAGCTGGTTCCAGCAACGCAGCAAAAGCCCGCGTCCACAACAACGCAGAGCGTAAAGGCACTATCACAGCCCCTGGTTCTGCCAGAGCACGAAACCATCCGCTTCGTCGTCGTGCACAAAGGCGACTCAGCGCCACTACCGTCGCCTGCGAAAAATTCAAATACCCTTTCTTTCGAAGTGGAGTAACATGGATTATGCGCGGGCATGGAAAAGTCAAGGCTTTAATCGCCTAAATGAGTTGGAGTTAGCGCGACTTCTCGCAATTGCGGCTACCCCGATTCAAAATCTTCTGGTAGCAACTTTGTTAGATCCAAATGTGCAAAAGAGTGTTCCGGAACTCGCCAAAGACTTCTCAGGATTCGAGTATCGGGGAACGGATATTCACGAGGCCTTACGAAAAGGTTTAGCGCGTTTGGTTGAACTGCACTTTGCCGAGCGTGGGAGAGAAGAAGCAGTTCCCGTGATGTATAAACTGGCTCCAATGGGGATTCGAAGGGGGCAACTTTTCGCGCCTTTTCATCTTGCTGCTGCGCGAGAATTTGGATTCTGGATGGGCGAGCATCATGGGGGAAGAGAGGTAGATCTCGGCTCTAATAGCTATCTCCGGTTTAGAGCAATTGAACTTCTTTCTAACGGGGCCATGACATTACGTGACCTGAACGAACGGCTCGAAGTCTGATTGGATGAAAATGCCTATGTAAGCGCCCTAGTTAAAGAGGGACTGGTCTCTCAACGTAAGGTGGTTCTCCTCGAAAGATCAAGAAAACCCGTTCTGGAAGCTAGATTAAGCCCCCAAGGCCTAGCAGTATATGGGAGATGGGTTGCGCCATATCGAGAATGTTTCGACGCACAATATGACGGGGGAGTGGTAATAAGAACGTATAAAAAATTTGAAGGAGATCCACAATTCCAAAAAAATAGCTTCAGAGACGCCTATAATCGCCATCATAACGAACACCAAAATAGGACTGCAGGCGGGGAACTCCAAGACCGTGTTTTGGATATGCTTCAATCCGAATCGTTGACGGGTCCAGAAATTGTTAGGCGCATCAGGGTTGAACGTACTCGGGTTTATGAGGCACTTGCTAAACTTAGGAAAGCAGGAACCCTGGCGTATGAAGGCAAGGGACAACCCTACACCTTAACAGCAAAGCCCTAACCCTTTTATACTTCCATTTCTTCCCTGAACGCATGGACATCGCGCAGCCCTTCAGCGACGACACGCTCAATCTCGCTCTCGATACGCTGAAGCGAGGCAAGCAGGCCATCATCTTCGCGAACACCAAGAACTCCGCCGAGAAAACCGCGGAGGACATCGCGAAAAAGCTCAAGGACGTCACGCGCGAGGAGCTCGCGCAGGAAGCGCTCCACGCCCTCTCTTCTCCGACCAAGCAGTGCAGGCGTCTGTACGACTGCCTCAGAAAAGGCATAGCCTTCCACCATTCGGGCCTCGCTTCCAAGCAAAGGGAGCTCATCGAAGACAGTTTCCGGGAACGAAAAATAGCCATCATCGCCGCCACTCCCACGCTCGCGGCGGGCCTCGACTTGCCGGCCTACCGGGTCATCCTCAAAGACTTGCGCCGCTTCAGCGCGCGAGGCCTCCAATATATCCCCGTTCTCGAATATCTGCAGATGGCGGGCCGAGCGGGCCGCCCAAAATTCGACACCCAAGGTGAGGCCATCATCCTCGCGTCATCGGAAGGCCAGTCGGACGAACTCATCGCACGCTACATCCACGGAAAGCCCGAGCCCATTTATTCCAAATTAGGAGCGGAGCCGGCGCTGCGCACGTATGTCCTCTCGCTCATCGCCACGCGCGTCGTGCGCACAAGAATACAAATCCAGGAATTTTTCGCGAAGACATTTTTCGCCCATCAGTACGGCGATTCTTCCGTGCTCGCGGCGAAAATCGACGCGACGCTCGCGCAGTTGGAGGAGTGGGAATTCCTGAAAGGAAACGCCTCTTCCGAGTTCCGCAGCGCGCATGACCTTCTGCACGGAGCCTATGACGCGACGCCTCTTGGCGCGAGGGTCGCAGAGTTGTATATCGACCCCTACACCGCGCATTTCTTTGTCGAGAAACTGCGCCAGGCCGCCGAAAGGGCGGTTGTGGATTTCGCCTGGCTTCAAGTGGTCTCCTCGACGCTCGAGATGCGCCCGCTCCTCCGCGCTGGCGCCAAAGACCATGAGCGCATGCAAGAAGCGCTCGTGAGTTACGGTGACGACCTCCTCGAAAAAGAGCCCTCCATTTACGAAGACGAGTATCAGGGGTTTTTAGACAGCGTCAAGACTGCGCTCTTCTTCCGCGACTGGACTGACGAGAAGAACGAGGAGCAGCTTCTGGAATCTTACAATGTGAGGCCTGGCGAGACGCGGGTCAAGCTCGCGAACGCGGAGTGGCTCTTGTACAGTCTCGAAGAGCTCTCGCGAGTCCTGCAGTTCAAGCAGCTTATTGCCCCGCTGAGAAAAGTCAAGATGCGCGTCATCCACGGCGTGAAGGAAGAAGTACTCCCCCTGCTCCAGCTCCGCGGCATCGGCCGCGCGAGAGGAAGAAAGCTCTTCCAGAATGGAATCCGAGACCTTAAAACTATCAAGGACACAGACATCACAACGCTTTCACAGCTCCTGGGCAACGCGGTGGCTGCGGACGTGAAGCGCCAGCTCGGCCAAGAGGTCGCTCCTGTGAAAGAGAACAAGCGCAAGGGGCAAATCAGCCTGCATGACTATTAATTCTCTTTAAATACCCTTAAAATGCAAACATATAAAAACCAGTATACCTCTTAGTATACTAATTTACACAATGGAGTCTCCCCCAAAGCTCTGGCACTGGATAAAGAACCGGAAGAGTTTCATCTTCGGGGCTATTGTCGTTCTTGCGTTATTAGTCTCCGCCTTCTGGTATAGCTGTACTGGGTTTATCTGCGATGTGGTGCGGGAGAACAAACTGCTCATTTTCAGCACTATCGGGAAGTACCTTCCACGCATCGTGACCGTTCTGCTCATCTTCCTCTTTTTCAAAGTTGGCGCGACACTCTTCTTTGAGCTTGTCCTTCCCAAATTCTTAAAGCTACTACAGAGCGAAGACCATATCCTCGGAATCAAGCGCATCGGAAGATTCGTATGGTGGTCTGTCTTTACTCTGCTATCTCTCTCCATCACGATTGGCCACCTAGGTGCGCTGATGGCCAACCTGGGGCTCATCGGTCTCGGTCTCACTTTCGCCCTGCAGAAGCCTATCCTAAACTTCGTCGGCTGGCTCACGCTCACAGCCAAGGGGACTTACGCAGAAGGCGATCGCATCCGCGTGGGGCAGAACATCCGGGGAGACGTGCGTGAAATCCAAATCATGAACACGGTCATCGACGGCCTGCTCGACGCGTCTGACGTGAAGAGCGACAAGGTCATCACGTTTCCCAACGAGTTCATCCTCACTATGGACGTTGAGAATTTCACAAAAGACAGCAACTACATCATGGACGAGATGAAAATTGGCATCACCTACGAGAGCAACTATCGCAAGGCAGCCAAACTGCTTGAGAACATTATCTCCGCGTATATCAAGCGGAACAAGAAGTTCTACATCCGACAGATTATCCATCAGCAGGAGCAGGTGGACCGGGGCCTCGGCAGGCTGCTCTCACAGAAATATATCTCAAGCAAAGAGCAGAAGGAGTTGCATGGCTTTCGTGTGGAAGAGGAGGCGCTCAAGCGCGATATGCAGGAGCTCGAGACCCTTGAGGAGGAGTTCCGCCCCAAGGTACGGATGGAGTTAGGGGACAGCAGCATCCAACTTATCCCTCAGTTCTTCACCCCCTACGACCAGAAAAAGAAGACCCGTACGGAAATCATCCTCAACTTCCTGGACGCTATCAAAGCTGAGAGAGACATCCAGATTGCTTACCCTCACATGCAACTGGTCACGGTGAAGGCGCAGGAGCCCCCAGCACAGCAGACCCCTGCGCACGGTCTTCAGACCACGCTCCAACGGGCGTTTATAGAGCAGTAAGAATCCTAATCGAAGGAGCTTCTAGACTTAGAGTTGTCTCAACCGAACTTCTCTCGGTTCAAATCCAAGGGTTCTGGCAATATCCAAGAAAGCTTCAGCATGAGCGCGATGGAGGATTCCCCGATGGCCAAATCCCCACTGTTCTGCCATAGCGAGATGCGTTTCCAATAACCGTCGAGTACTGGCGGCAGAGTCTCTGCTATGTCCCGGAGGGGAATACCCATTGAAATCGCTCGTATCTGTAGCGGGGTGGACGACTCCCGAATGGCCGGCAGCATCACAGACGTAGAGGATGTTACTCACATTTCCAGGAGCATACCCAAGGGCGGCTAAAGCGGGATGCGTTTCAAGACGCCATCTCTGTCCTGGCTCAGACATATGGGCGAACGTAAATTCGTTCCCACACCTCGGCACATCGCTCAGCAGATAAACCAGTTCAGGCATAGCCGAGAAGAATGCTTTTTGATATAAAAAGTTATCTCTCGTTTCTCAGTTCTTGGTTCCAATAACTATATATAAAGGAAGAAAGTTCTCAGGCGTCAAGCCCACGTAGTTTAGCTTGGACAGAATGTCAGGTTGCGGACCTGAAGATCCGGGGTTCAAATCCTCGCGTGGGCGTTAGAACCTAGGGGCGTAAAGCCCTCTGTTTCTTTTCCTTTTTTCTCCTTTATCTTCTCCTCAGGTATAGCTAGTCCCAGTTTGGTTTTTTCTTCCCTTATGAGCTCTTGAGTTACAGCAAGCTCAAGGGAGTTTTTCTTCTTGTCAGCTTCAGTCCACCAGGGTATTTCGAAGCCTGGACGACCAGGTAACATTTTCCAATAGGCCTCTTGCTCAAGATATTGAAGCAAAGTCATAACCTTTCCGCGATAGGGGGCTTTGGTTCCCATCATGCCCTCGCCAGAATATTTATCTAGAAGCCATTGTTTGTAGAGCTCCTTTTTGGAAAAGGGCGGTTCACCAGAATCCCAAGCCAGTTTTTTCCCTAATAGCTCACTTCCATATCTAAATTGGTCATTAAACCAATTAAATAGGCTTTGGACTTGTAAATGTTCTC
>JAUSJW010000067.1 GCA_030647105.1 Nanobdellota archaeon
ACAAGAAGTCCAACGACACAGAGATTGCGCAGTTCCAGCGGTTCCTTGGATATCCCTTTCTCGAGAATCTTTTCCGCTTTAAGAAGAATCGTCCCGAGTTTTCGCTTCGCGATTTCCAATCCCTTCATCGTGCGCAGGATGCCGACGTTCTTCCACATCTCTTCTTGGAGCTGTATTCTCAGACCCCTTATTTTTTTCAAGTCGGAAGAGTTGAACTTATGCAGCTTCTTCAAGTTCGCATCAATTTCGTGAATCGATTTCTCTTGCGCGAGAAGCTGCGGCTTCGCGAATCCTTTTTTCTGCAGTTCTTTCGCGACAATGGAGCCAAAGACCAATCCTTCCGCCAAGCTGTTCGATGCGAGCCTGTCAGCGCCGTGCAATCCCGTAGAGGAGCATTCTCCGACGGCGAAAAGCCCGTTGACGTTCGTCCTTCCTTCAGAATCGACCCGAATCCCGCCGCATTGGTAGTGCGCCGCCGGGCTTACTGGAATCATCTCTTTTGTCAAATCAACGCCTCGTTCGAGGCACTTCCCATAAATCATCGGAAATCGCTTCTTGAGATACTCCGCGCCTAAATGTCGCACGTCGAGCCACACGTTCTTTGTTTTCGTCCTCTGCATCTCGATGAGCGAGAACTTCGCCACCACGTCGCGCGGCGCGAGTTCTCCGTCGCGGTGGTACTTGCGCATGAAGGCTTCTCCAAACTTATTTTTAAGTATCCCGCCCTCACCCCGTAATGTTTCAGAAATAAGAAAAGAGGTGCCAGCCAAACACGTCGGATGAAACTGCATGAACTCCAAATCCTCGACAGACGCTCCGGCTTCATACGCGAGAGCGACGCCGTCCGCTGTCGCAATCGACGGATTTGTCGAATGGGAATAAAGTTGCCCAGCTCCTCCCGTCGCCAAGACGACCGCTTTCGCGAAAATCGGAAAGAGCCTTTTCTTTTTGAGGTCGAGGAACAGGCAGCCGACACATGTGCCTTTTGAAAGGAGAAGCCGCACAGCAAGGCATTCGTCGAGCATGCGCGCTTTTTTCTTCGCTGCCCAGAGCAGCCCCTCGCTCACCGCCTTTCCTGTGGAGTCCGAGACGTGCACGATGCGTGCGCGCGAGTGCACCGCTTCCCGGCTGAGCTTGAAGTGCACGCCTTCTTTCTGGAACGGAACTCCGAGCGCGTAAAGCTGCCTGACAAGCAGAGGGATGTTCTGGGCGAGCGTCCGCGCCGTCGATTCTTTCACGAGGCCGTCGCCTGCTCTTAATGTATCTTGAACATGCAGGCGAGGAGCGTCATCCTTTCCGAGAGCCGCCGCGATGCCGCCCTGCGCGTATCGGGTGTTGGATTCGCCGAGTTTGGCCTTGGTCGCTACGATAACTGCTCCTTTCGATTTCCAGGCGACAGTAAGGCCTGCCACTCCGCCTCCGATGACAAGCACGTCGGTTTCCATGTTAGAGAATCAACTGGCACATATCGAGCGCGGGAGCGGAGTGCGTGAGGAACCCCGAAGACAAAACGTCCACATCGCACGCCGCGTAGGACGCGATATTCTTGGGAGTGATTCCGCCCGAAGCCTCGATAAAGATGCCGTCACGAAGATGGTGAGTGTCTAATGCTTTAAGAGTCGCGCGAATAGCTTGGGGAGGCATGTTGTCGAGCATGATGAAGCACGCGTCGCCCTTCTTCCGGAGCCCCTGCATCACGCGCGCGGCCCTGAGCGCTTCCTTGGTGGTTGTCACCTCAATCTCGATGAAGACCGCTTTCTTTTTCTGCTTCCACGCTCTCTGCAGTGAAACGGTAATCGGGTCTTTGACCCCCTGCCGTTTCAGCGCGTAAAGGTGATTGTCCTTGATGAGGATGCTCTCCCACAGCGCGAGGCGATGCGTCAGGCCTCCGCCTAAGAACACCGCTTTCTTGTCGAGGTATCGCCACTGCGTCTTGCGCGTCGGCGCGATGTGAACCCGGCGCTTGATTTTTTTCACGAGTTCTGAAGTGAGCGTCGCGATGCCGGACATTCTTTGGAGCAAATCAACAACCGAGCGCTCCACCCTAAGAAGTTCGCGAGTGTCGCCGTAAATCTCGAGGACAATCTCCCCTTTCTTGATGCGCTGGCCATCCTTCTTCTTGGGAATTGGCTTCAGGCCGTTCTTTCGGAACAGAAAGCACGCTTCCTCAAGTCCCGCGAGGACGCCTGATTGGCGCGTCATGATGACGGCCTTCATACTGCTCTTCGTCGGAAGCACGGCTCGGCTCGTGATATCACCTTTTGTTCCGACGTCCGCCTGGATTTCGTCAACGATAAAGCGCTCAATCCAGTCGCGATAAATCGGATTCTTCAGCGTGAGCTGGCTCCCCCGCTGGAAAGCGCGCTCCAAGAGCTTCTGGTTCCCCATGGCGAAAGAAAGCGGAAGAGCCGTTTTAAATCTTTGGATAGGCCGCAATCCAGAGAAGAGCATATAAATAAGCGCGTTTCAGCTCTTACCTATGGACATCCGGCAAAACACCCTGAACATTCTCAAGGACATCCCCCCAGGAATCAAGGTCGTCGCTGCGACAAAGGGGCGCACCGTGGAAGAGATAGACCAAGCGGTGCAGGCGGGCATCAAGATTCTCGGGGAAAATTATGTGCAGGACGCGGCGCAGAAGGCGCGCTACTTCAAAGGCGAGGTCGAGATGCACTGTATCGGCGCCCTCCAGTCGAACAAAGTGAAGAAAGCCGTGCAGATTTTCAGCCTGATTCAGAGCGTTGACACCATCAAGCTCGCGGAAGAAATCAACAAGGAGGCGACTGCGCTCGGAAAGAAGATGCCGATTCTTTTGGAAGTCAACAGCGCGAACGAGGAAGGGAAAGCGGGATGCGCTCTCGAGAACGTGCCTGTCTACGCTGCGCAGCTCCTCAAGCTCCCGAACATCGTCTTCAAGGGCCTGATGACCCTAGGTCCGGAGAAGGATCCAAGGCAGGCGTTCAGAGAAGTGAGACGCGAATACGAAAAGCTCCACGTCAAGAACTATTCTGTCGACGTCCTCTCGATGGGCATGTCCTCATCCTATAAGATAGCGATTGAGGAAGGCGCGAACATGGTGAGAATCGGCACCGCTATTTTCGGGCCAAGGACGGAAGGACCCTAAAGCATACCCGTCCCCCCTTTGTTTACAATCTCGAGCCACTTCGGTCGGAGTGCTTCCCAATGTGAAGTCACATGAGTAAGCAGTTCTGAGATATCATCTGATGGGGGCAACGACTCGTCGATTTTGTGACGGGCCTCGTTCAAGGAAGCCGTGACATCCCACTGCGCGACGTCTGCATGGGTCTTGACCTCCGCAAGGTCCCTTTCCAC
>JAUSJW010000073.1 GCA_030647105.1 Nanobdellota archaeon
ATGCTGGACGACTTTCGCTTCCGCCGCCTTCTCTTCTTTGGCTTCCTTGACTTTTTCTTCAAGGACGTCTTCCTTTTTCCCCTTCTTCTTGGCTTTCAAAGGAACAACTGGTTTGTCCTCGACGGCGCCGAAGAGTTCGACCTTGACCATCCCTTCCTCGTCCTTTTTCGCGACGACTTTGATGTGGTGCGGAGGATGGCGGATGCCGCGGGCCCAGACTGCCATGTTGAGGTGGCGGCCGAGCTTAACATTGACTGACTTCATATGCTTCTCGATGAACTCACGCACAGCCTTCATGGCTTTCTTTGAGCGCTTGTACTCGGGGACATGCATGAAATCACGTCGGAGAGGGATATTGTAGGTGCGTTCCAGCACTATTTTATTTTCTTTCTTCGCTGCCATGGTTACGCCTTGATTTTGGTTCTACGCCAGCTGCGCTTTCCTGCGGTGTGCCTGCCGGGGTGAACCCTTCTTGATTTGCCGTAAATCTTAGGAACAGTCCAAAATGGCGCCCAGCGCGTGCGCTTCGCGGCTCTCGCAAGCCTTGACTTCAATCCGGTACTTTTTGCGGTTGTCATGTTACATCCTTTTGATTGTGAATTCCTTCTTGGCTGGTTCCAGTCGCCGCAGGATTTCCTTGAATTCCGCGTCTGTCACCTTTCCTTTGATTTGTCCGGCGTTGACGAGCTGCGCCAACGCGGCCAGCACGGTCATCGCCTTCTCTGGATGGACGAGCTTGAGGGTGCCGTAGCGCGCCAACGCCTCTGGCGTCAGCACTTGCTTGACAGCGGTCTCGAGCTGGTCTACCTGCTCTTGGACCTCACGCTGCTGCTGGAACTGGTTCTGCAGCTCCCGCATTCTCTTTTCCCGAAGTTCGTTTAGGTCCATGGAGCTTGGTTGCGATCTTGTCTAAGAGGGACTTGCCTTTCGGCGTGATAATTCTGCCTTTGTGCACGCCGACGACGGCCTGAATAGTGTAGCCTGCCTTGTCGAGTTGCTGGAGAATTAGTCTGATGATTTTACCGCCGGCCTGGTAGAAGCGCTCGGGCTTGTGACCTCTGTTCTTTCTACTGCCATACCTGGCTCTGAGCTTCTGCACGCCGATGGGGCCATGCGAGACATAGAGGGTTCTCAATACTGAGGCTGCCCTGACTTCCCACCAGTCGCTTCTCGCGGGGGTGCGCTCCTTCGACATTCCGGTCTTGGCGAACTTCGCCCATTCCGGAGCCTGGACTGCCTTTGCGAGCTCCTTTGCGGCCTCATCAATGAGTTTGCCTGCGTCAACATCATACACGTTTGCCATTTGTCTTTCACTTCGCACGCCTTGCGGCGTTAGAATCGTTATCGCTAACGAAGATTCTATGGAGTCGGCGGTGGTTTATAAAGATTGCTATGAGGGGATTCTGCGCCTTACTTCCCACCCTACCCGAATTTCTTATCGTAGTCTTTATGGTTGAGGATATCAAGGATAACGATTTTACTTTCTCCTTCTCTTTCAGACGTGATAGTGTAGGGCATTCTCCAAAATAACGGGAGCTCCAAACGAAACAGATGATTGGCGTCATTCTTCATCCGATACTCCCAAGGAATCAGATGTTTCGCAATCGGATTTCCATAATGCGCTTCTATCTTCAGAATTTCCGCCTTTTGCAGGATGCCTTTCAGAAGCATCCGCTCTGCTTTAAACTTCTTCGCCTTCGCTTCTAGTTCTTCAAAGATTATTTTAGCTTCTTCGCCCAGAATTACTTCATTTAGAGCTTTCTTCCTAGCTCGATTGTTCTCCTCATCTTCGGGCTGGTGTTGTATATCCACGTGATTCCCTTGACGCTCCACGCAATCTTGTTGCTCTCATCGAGATATTGCAAGATGGTTTTCAGCGCGTTGTGGTTCACTTGCCTTGGCAACGCTCTCTTGAGTTCAGCGACCGTGATGATGCTGTTCTCCGCGTTCTTCAGCGCGTGCTCTACCATGAGGATGGTCCTTAATGAAGGTGCCTGCGTTATTTCCGGAAATGCTACAGCTTGTTTCATGGTCTCTATTATGGATTCATACGGAATAGCTATGAATTCATATATAAATGTTCTGAATTCATACCGGAAATTTTGTGCTTAAGAATCGCCTATTTTCTAATCGTCACTTCAAGAATTCTGTTGCCTTCCACTTTTCCAATCTTGAACTTCACTTTGTTGAGCTCGACTTCGGAGCCCTGGTCGGGGATGGAGCCGAACGCATGAAGGATGAATCCGGAGAGGGTATCATAGCCTTCCTTGTGGGAAAGCCGCACATGCAGCTTGCGGTTAACCTCGTCAATAGCCGCTTTTCCCTTGACACGCCACGTGCGCGCGTCGAGCTTCACGATGTTGGGCGTTGTCTTCTCGGTCTCGTCCTCGATTTCTCCCACTAATTCCTCAACGCAGTCCTCGAGCGTGACAAGGCCGGAAACGCCGCCATGCTCGTCTACGATGATGGCCATGTGCTGCTTTTGCTGCTGGAAGAGCTTGAGCATCTCGTTGAGCTTTTTAGTCTCAGGAACAAACAGGGGCGGGCGCATGAGCTGTGTGATGGGGATGTCGAATTTCTTTTGCGCGATGAGCTCCAGCGCGTCCTTGAAATAGAAGATGCCGGAAACCTTGTCCTTGTGGCCCTGGACGATAGGGATGCGGGAGTGGCCTTTCTTTCTTACGAGCTCTAACGCGTCATTGAGCTTTTTTCGCGAGTCGAGTGTCACCATGTCCATGCGCGGAACCTTAATGTCGTCCACTTCCGTGTCATCGAACTTGAAGATGCGGTGAATCATGTCCTTCTCTTCGGTGTCGATACCGCCTTCTTCCTTCGCTAAATCAATGATGCTGCGCACCTCTTCCTCGGTGATTTGGGGCGAGACGGGCTTGAAGCGGAAGACTTTTTGGACGATGAAATCGAAGATGAACACCACAGGAGAGAGTACCAAGCGCACGATGTAGACTACAGGCGCGACAATCAGGGAGATTCTTCCCGGATAGGCCGTGGCAAGGCTCTTGGGGAGAATCTCGCCAACAAGCAGCACCAGAAAGGTCAGGATGCCTGTCGCCAGGGCGAGATACGTGTCTCCGAATTTAGCGAGCGTGAGCTCGGTTGTGAGGGTCGCCGCTATAATATTGACGACTGTACTGCCGATTGAGAGGGCGGATACGGTGCGATGGAGATTGTCCTTGAGCTTCTGCAGGAAATGGCTGCCCGGGCGCTGCTGCTGGACGAAATACTTCACTTTGAAACGCGAGCAGGCGATAATCGCCGTTTCTGACATGGAAAAGAAGAATGAGAGCGCTATCAGAAAGAGCAGGAGCATGATTTCAGAGAGCATGAGGATATTGTCGTGTGGGGGTATTTAAAGTTTAGCTCAGTTCTCTGCTAGGGTGGCAATTGTGGGGGGTTACCAATGGGCTCTGATTCCCCTTCCCCTAGATACCTCGCTCTGACTACATAACGCAGCATCTTCTTTGCGATTTGCTCATCCTCAAATGGCCCCGCAATGATTTCATGCATTTGTACCTGAGCTAAATCAAGAAGTTCCATGCCTGGATGGCCTAATTCATCAATCCAGAAGGCAGGACTGGGGACGCTGGGTGTTTGCCAATGGGGCTTACCTTCATGATCTC
>JAUSJW010000083.1 GCA_030647105.1 Nanobdellota archaeon
GGACAAGAAGTGGAGCGAATTCTTCAATACGTTTCACACTCAAACGCGCATTCCGAGAAAAGTCCCGCTCAAGATCCTCTTTCAGGAGCGCACAAGCGAAGTCGTGAACTCCTCCCCCGCGGCGTATACCACTCTCGCGCAAAGCAAATTCCTCCCCTACAAGTCCTACTCGCCCGTCGCCACGTTCATCGGGAAAAAGCACTCCTTCCTCTTGATTCAGGAGCCTGAGCCCACAGTCATCACGCTCAACAACGAGCGCGTCACCCAAGCCTTCAAGGCGAACTTCGAAAGCATGTGGAACCAGGATGTCCGCATCCTGCGCGGTCTCGACGCGGCGCAACAGTGCTTCGAAGAAATGCTCGAGGTCGGCGGCTGCGACCTGGTGGGCGCGAGAGGATACCTCTACAATAACAGAACAGAATACATGAACTCCTGGGCGAAGCGGGCGGAGAAGCGAGGATTCAAGTGGCGCAACGTAACGGACGCGAAAACGCGAGGTCATCCTGTCACACAATTTTCCTTCGCGCAGACAAAGTACACGTTGCCCAAGGAGTTCGTGGATTTGACAGTCTACTGGATTTACGGCGGGAAAGTAGTTATCAATAATTGGTCAGAGAAGGAGCCGCTGTTGATTGTTATTGAGAACCCTATTATCTACGAAATGTACAAGAAGCAGTTCGAAGTGCTCTGGAACCAGGAAACTGTGGTTTTGAAGGGCCTCGACGCGGTGCAGCAGATTTTCGAGGAGATCCTCGAGGCGGGAAGCTGCGACCAAATCGGCGCGCGCGGATACTTCATCGACCGCAGACCAGAGTACACTGCGGATTGGGCGAAGCGCGCGCAGGCTTCCGGGTTCAGGCTGCGCAATATCACAGACGAGGGCGTGCGCGGCCATCCGATTACCCAGCTTCCGTTCGTTGAGACCAAGTACACGCTTCCCAAAGAATTCGCAGACCTCAGCGTGTTCTGGATTTACGGCAATAAACTGGTTATTACGAACTGGGCGCAGGACGAGCCCGTTTGCGTCGTCATAGAAAACCCGCAAATGCACGACCTGTACAAGAAGCAGTTCGAGATGCTTTGGAACCAAGGAACGTATGTTGTAACGGGACTTGACGCTGTTCAAACCATTTTCGAGGAAATGCTCGACGCGGGCCACTGCGACTTCATCGGAGGAAAAGGATGGTTTTTGGAGCGCCGGCCGGAATACGCGAAAGTATGGGAGCGCAAGGCAATTAAGAAGGGGTTCACGATGCGCAATGTGGTGGACGAAGGCGTGCGCGGCAGAATCATCACGCGTTTGCCATTCGCAGACACGCGCTATACCCTCCCGCCAGAGTTCCAGGAGTTGAGTGTCTTCTGGATTTATGGGAAAAAAGTGGTTGTCGTAACGTACGCGCAGGGAGACCCCGTTTGCGTGGTCATCGAGAGCAAGCTGATGCACGACCTCTACCAGGCGCAGTTCGAAGTGCTCTGGAACAAGAAGCTTGTTTAGTGCTCTTCCGGCGCGTTGAAATCAGCGCTTTTGGTATTGATGTTAATGTACGAGCCGTGACCCAGGGCCGACAAGAGTTTTCTCGTGCCTGTCTCCGGGTCCTTGCGCAAATCTTTAAGGTAGTAATCGAGGTTTTTCTTCCCCCAGACAAGGATAGTATGGCGGTCGGCAATCATCGTATCCTCTCCTAGGATATTGTCGTCAGTGACCACAAGGATGAGGGCGTTCACTTTGAGCTTCTTCTTGGCCTTGATGAGCTCCTCAAGCTGCTGGCGGAGGTTCTTAGATAATGCGCAGCCGCACGCGACCGTGAAATCTTCATACTCGTCCTCGATGTTCTTCTGCGCAAGGAGTTCAACGGTGTATCCTCCGCGCGGGACATTCCAAGAAACCGAGAATCCTGCGAGCTTGAATGCCTCGCCCAGGAGTTCCATCAGATGCATATTCTAATCAAGTCGGGCGTTCCTATTTAAATCTTGCCAAGGAATGTTCGCGTCAGTTCGCGAAATAAGGAGGGAATCCTTTTTAAGCGAGACATTCTTCCCGTATCTATGGACTTCAAGCTCATGCTCGCGCCGTTGGAAGACGTCTCAGACAACGCTCTCAGAACGCTCTGCTTCAATCACGGCGCCGACATGACGTTTACGGAGATGACGCGCGTAGAAGGATTAGCGAGAAAGAACGCCGCGACCTGGAGTCGCCTCGACATGCACGACGACACTCCCACAATCATCCAACTCCTCGCCGCGAAGGAAGAGCGCCTCAAGCGCTTTTTGAGCATGTTCGAACCAAAAAAATGCTTCAAGGGGTTCAATTTCAACGTCGGCTGCCCTTCTCCAGACATCACAAGTCTTGGGCAAGGCGCGGCGATGGTCAAGCGCATTTCAAAGCTCAACAAGCTCGCCTCCATCATCAGGGACGCGGGCTATCCCATCAGCATCAAGATGCGCCTCGGCCTCAACAACTTCGAGAAGCAGAAAAAAGCGTATCTCAACACCATCAAAGCCGTGGACGCGGATTTCTTCATCGTACACGCGAGGCACGGCGGCCAAATTTATGAGGAACTCGCCGACTGGTCGGTATACCCAGAGTGCGTCGCGACTGGCAAGGACATTTACGCGAACGGCGACATCATGGCGCGCGAGGGTCTCGAGCGATTGAAGGAGATGGGTGTTAAGGGAGCGATGATTGGAAGGGCAGCCGTCAGAAACCCCGCAATCTTCGACCACCTCAAAGGCAAACCGGTTCCAAGTTTTGAAGCCTTGCAGAAAGAATACATAGAATTAGCTGACCGCTTCAACGCGCCGTTCAAGTACCGCAAGAACGTGCTGTGGTATCTCGGAACGAAGAAGACAGAGCAGCAGGCCGACGCCCATATCTCGGGTTGACCTAACGTTCCCTGGCAGTCTATTCTTACGGTTTCACTAATTTAGGTGACTACATTCTTGTTCTTAACACCGTTGGGTGACTACAAAAACAGAAAATGTGGACAATAGAACAAACGAAGGGGCTGGCCGTCCAGCTACTTCGACTCAATCGCCGCCTTCAATCTCTCAAGAGCGACGACATAAGCGGCAGTTCGCATCGAAATCTTGTGCTGCTTGCCCGCTTGGTGCACTTGGGAGAAACTCTCGGCCATCTTCACTTTGAGCTTCTCGAACACCTCTTGTTCGCTCCAATAATAACCCATGCGGTTCTGCACCCACTCGAAATAACTAACCGTAACACCGCCCGCATTCGCGAGAATATCAGGGATGACAGTGACTCCCTTCTTGTTCAGCATCTCGTCAGCTTCCAATGTGGTCGGGCCGTTCGCGAGCTCCAACACAAGCTTCGCTTTGATGTTCGCGGCGTTCTTGACGGTAATCTGGTTCTCCAGGGCAGCTGGCACCAGGACATCGCACTGCAAGGTCAACAGCTCCTCATTGGTAATGGTTTTCTCTCTGGAATCCTTGACTGGTTTGTCCTGCTTCTTGATATCCATGAGCTTAGGGATATTGAGTCCGTCCTTATTGTAAATACCGCCATGCGAATCAGACACAGCGATGATGGTATGTCCCGCTTCGTGAAGATACTTCGCCATGTGCATGCCCGCGTTTCCGAAGCCCTGCACAGCGACCGTAAGCTTCTCCCCGAGACCGAGCGCTTTGACCGCATCCTGGAACACATAGAACCCGCCTAACGCGGTCGCGACTCCTCTTCCCTTTGAGCCACCTGCGCCTTCGGGCTTTCCGGTGATAAACGCCGGGAAGCTGCCACGCTTGATGGTATTGTACTCATCCAGCATCCAGGCCATAATCGTTGAATTGGTATACACGTCGGGCGCCGGCACGTCCTTGTCCGGGCCGACAAAGTCAGCCATCGCGCGCACATAGGCGCGGCTCACGGCTTCCATCTCTCTTTGAGAATATTTCTTGGGGTCGAATTTTACCCCTCCCTTTCCGCCGCCGTAGGGCAATCCCATGACTGCGCACTTGAAAGTCATCCAGAGGCCGAGCGATTTCACTTCTTCCTCGCACACG
This sequence comes from Nanobdellota archaeon, assembly GCA_030647105.1. Classification (GTDB taxonomy): domain Archaea; phylum Nanobdellota; class Nanobdellia; order Woesearchaeales; family WJIZ01; genus JAGVXW01. The sequence goes on from JAUSJW010000083.1 coordinate 4,018, forward strand.
TCCGGATGGAAGCGGATGCCGCCCTTGCAGGGCCCTAACGCGTTAGAATGGTGCACGCGCCAAGCCGGCAGCACCTCAGTAGAATTATCGTCCCGCTTCACCGCGAGGTTGGCGAAGAGCATCTCCTTCGGCACTTCGATAATCTTCTTTGTGCCGTCAGTGAGTGTGACATACGGGTACGCCTTTTTGATTTGGGCGACCGCGTCCTCGTAGAGAGTTGCCATAGTGGCAGGCAGCATCGGCGCTATATAAATGTTATTGGAATCTTCCGCGCATTTCCACAAACTATAAATAGGTGTTCCCCTCGGAGAATGGTAAATGGTAGTCGACAAATCGAATATGAAGCAAGTCCTGCTTGATTTCCCCAAGCAGTGCCGTGACGCGCTGAGCCTCGCCCGCGGCATCAAGGTGTCAGGCCCCGTCAACAAGATTGTCGTTTGCGGCATGGGCGGTTCAGCCGTCGGCGGAGACCTCCTCAAGTCCTACATGTACGATAAGTCCCTCCCGGTTTTTGTCATCCGCGACTATGGCCTGCCGGCGTTTGTCGATTCCAATACGCTTGTCTTCTGCCTGTCTTACTCTGGCAACACGGAAGAAACTCTGAGCTGCCTTACGGAAGCGAAGAACCGCAACGCGAAAATCGTCGCCATCTGCTCAGGCGGAAAGCTCGCCGAGCTCGCGGAAACAGTCATCTCCATTCCAGAAGGCCTCCAGCCGCGCAACGCCGTCGGCTACCTCTTTTTCCCTATCTTGGGTGTGCTCTTCAACTCCGGCCTAGCGGACGTGCGCAACAACGAATTGAACGAGCTTATCAAGATGCTCTCCGATGTCGCTTATTTCGACGAGAAAGGTAGGGACGTCGCGAAGAAAATCAGGGACAGAATTGTCGCGGTCTATAGCTCAGCGCGCATGGAGCCCGCTGCCTACCGCGTCAAGACCGAACTGAACGAGAACGCGAAGCACCCGGCCTGGCACCATGTCTTCCCGGAGCTCTGCCACAACGAGCTTGTTTCTCTTCAGGGCATGGAGCGCTCAAAGCAGTTCATCATCCTGATTCGTAGCAAGGGCGACCATGAGCGCGTCAAGAAGCGCATGGACATCTGCAAGCCCATGTTCGAGGACCGCGCGGACGTCGAGCAGATTCTCGCGCTTGGCGACAGCCATTTGGCGCGCCTCTTCTCCGTTATCTACCTCGGGGACTGGATAAGCTACCACGTAGCCATGCTCCAGCACATCGACCCGACGCCCGTTGA
>JAUSJW010000084.1 GCA_030647105.1 Nanobdellota archaeon
TGGAAGATGTCTTCACGAGGATGCAATGCTATGCAGATGCTGACCCCACTATCGAACGTGCTCAAACAGTAGTGGGTGTAACCTCTAAGCGCCTTGCTTCCTACGGCATCGCTTTAGAGTATGTCGTCTCAGAAGAAGGAATCAATCTTACAGGAACTCTAACAATCGAAGGGGGTTCTACGCCGCTGAAATTTGGCACGAAGACGCAGTATCCCATAAGTGGTCATAATTATGCCCTATTCGGAAATAGTCCTCAAATCTCAAACGCCGTTGCTGTGGAGGTCGTCAAGATGTACGAATCGATACGATATCCAGCCCCTAGTCAACCCATCGCAAGCTCTTCTCCCATTGCACCCATCCGGACTGGCCAAGTAGCGGGATTGGGCGGGAGTATTGTCTAGTAGTCGATTCAAACAACTGTTATTCTTTTCTAGAACTTTATTTCTTCCCGTTTCCAGCTATGCCAAATAGAATTCCAGCCAACACGTTCAAGCCCCAGGCTTGCCCGAAGTTGATGCGGTACAGACTGCCGAACACGTAATTCCAGAGCAGCTGCACGGGCCAAGCGAGAATCAGGCCAACAATCGCGGAAATCGCGACGACAAGGAGCATCGTGGTCGCGAGGTCGACAAATCGAGCCAGAATCGGCATGTCTTTTCCTAAGTTCATATGCCTCCAAAGCCGACAACCATTTTTAAATGTTCTCTCCCCGGAATTTATTTCCATATAGTAAATTAACTATATTGAAAAGAATACATCAAAACATATATAATAGAGTCCGATTCATCGGGATGGCATGGAGCACGTTCACACCGTCCGAGTCACCTACGCAGACACCGACCACGCCGGCGCGGTCTACTACGCCAACTACCTGAAGTGGCTTGAAATCGGAAGAACTGAGATTCTAAGACAGCACAACCTCACCTACGCGGAGTTCGAGAAGCAAGGTCTTGTCGCCCCGGTCGTCCACGTCGAAATCGATTACAAGGAATCTCCGAAATACGACGACGAAGTCGAAATCCACACCACGCTCGAAGCGATAGGCACGACAAGCATCACGTTCTCCTACGAACTCAAGAAGGGAGAAACCCTTTTCGCGGTAGCAAAGACGGTTAACGTCTTCACAAAAGACAAGAAGAAAGTGTCAGTGCCGGAGCAGATTAGGAAGCTTCTCTAGTGTAGTGGCGCTGGCGAGCCGGGGGTTGTCCCTTACGGGGTGGCTCGCAGGATGTTCGAAGAACATCCGTCAGCGCCTAAGTTTTGCTTCAAGAAACGTACAAATCTAAAGTATCGACACATCGCCTTCCTGCAACACTTTCTTCCCGCGCGTTGTCTGCACCACAAGTTCGCCCTCGGGTGTGATATCGACCGCTTTCCCGACAACATCGCCCGAAAGCGTCGCGGCTCGAATATCTTTCCCAAGCGTCGAGCATTGTTCCTTGTAGCGCTCCAGAAGCTGTTCGGAGCTTAGCTCCAACAGCGCCGTAAACGCGCCGAGGATGTGCTGCATCGCCACGTCAACCGGCACTTCCTTCTTGCGGATTTGCCGGAGGGACACAGCATTAAGCGAAGAAGAAATCACGTTGTTCACGTTCACGCCAATGCCGACAATCACCTTTTCCGGCTTGTTTCCGGAAAACACCGCTTCAGAGAGAATCCCACAAACCTTCTTGCCCTTGTAGAGCACGTCGTTAGGCCATTTCACGGAAAATCCTGAGCCGAGAGCTCCGCGCACAGCCAGCGCGGCGAGCATGGTATACTCTTGCACCGGTCTGGAAGGAACAACCACCAGCGACATCCAAAGCCCGCCTTTTCCAGACTCCCACACTCTTCCGAACCGTCCCTTCCCGCGCGCCTGCTCCCTGGCCACAATAATCGTACCAGGCTTTTCGTCCCGAGCCACCTCGTTGGTCGACGAAACTTTCGCCAATCGTTTAATCTTCATGCAGCGCCTCCTGCCGAGCGGCGTTAGCCCACGCCGAGTGCTTGTCGTTGAACCGCGCTTTCTTGCGAACATACTGCGCCACCGCGGTGCTGATGACAATAGCTGTCTCCTCCTGAGTCAGCGTTTTCCGGGGAAGGTACTCCTTCATTTTTTTCAGAATCAAATTATCATCGATAAACGAAGTCGTAATCTTGCCTTTCTGGAAGGCCTTGCTGTTCAAAACCGCTTTGTGAAACGGAATCGTCGTCTCCACGCCCTCAACAATGAACTCCTCGAGCGCCCGCTTCATCCGGTCAATCGCCTCGTCCCGCGTTTTCCCGGCGCACATCAGCTTCGCAATCATAGAATCGTAATGCGGAGAAACAACCTGTCCTTTATGGCTTGAAGAACAAACTCGAATCCCCGGTCCGCCCGGAGGAAGGTAATTCGTAATCGTGCCCGTTACGGGGCAGAAGCCCTCGTGCGGGCACTCCGCGTTGATGCGGCACTCAATCGCCCAGCCGTAGAACTGAATGTCCTCTTGGCGCATCGCCAGTTCCCCGCCTGCCGCGATCTTAATCTGCTCCTTCACGAGGTCAATTCCAGTCACCATCTCCGTAATCCCATGCTCGACTTGGATACGCGTGTTCATCTCCATGAAAAAGAAATTACCCTGATCGTCTAAGAGGAACTCAACGGTCCCAGCGCCTTCGTACTTCGCCAGCTTTCCAGCCGTAACAGCTGCCTGTCCCATGCGCTCCCGCATCTCCGGAGTCAGGGCTGTCGAAGGCGCCTCCTCAACAAGCTTTTGGTGCCTGCGCTGGATGCTGCAGTCCCTTTCGCCGAGGTGTACAATATTCCCCTTGTTGTCGCCTAAGATTTGGAACTCCACATGCCGCGGCTTGTGTAAATATTTCTCCACGAACACTTCCTTGTTCTTGAAGCTCGCGAGCGCCTCGTTTTGGCACGTCGTGAAGGCCGAAGCGAATTCCCCCTCCTTGGTCACGATGCGCATCCCCTTCCCCCCGCCTCCAGCGGCGGCTTTAATAATCACAGGAAACCCGATGGCTTTAGCAATCTGCGTGCCTTGCGCGATGTCGCTGATGGCGTGTTCCGTGCCCTCAAGCGCGGGAATCCCCACGGATTTCATCAGCTTTTTCGCGTTGATTTTGTCCCCCATGGCATGAATCGCCTCAGGGGAAGGACCGATGAACTTGATTTTGTTTTTCCGGCACAGCTTCGCGAAGTCGGCGTTCTCTGACAGAAAGCCATATCCGGGGTGGATGGCGTCCACATCCAGCTTCTTCGCGAGCCGAACGATACGCTCCATATCCAAATAATCAGACGCCTTGTTGCCAATTTTCACGGCCTTGTCCGCGAATTTCACAGCAAGCTCGTGCTCGTCTTGCTTGGTGTAGATTTGCAGACTCTCGATGCCGAGCTCCCGGCACGCGCGGATGACGCGCACAGCGATTTCGCCGCGGTTCGCGATGAGGATGCGCTTGAACAGCCTGCCTTTGCGAATCTTTGTATACTCCTTCTCTTCTCCAAGGCCGCGCGCGAGCAGGTCGCCGAAGTTCGTGTTCTCAGGATCCTGAAGGGCGTGTTCGATGTGCTTCTCGTCAACAGGGAACTTACTCGCGATTTCGAGCCTCAGAACGTCCGTGAAGCTCTGCCTACCCTTCTTCACCTTCCTTCCGGTGTCGAAGCTGATGAGGTGGTGCTTCAGCAATCCTTCCACTTCACGGAACGCCGCCGGCACCTTCTTGCGCGCGAGCAGAAAGACTCCCTTAGCCTTCAGGTAAGAGCCGTAGAACGGCTTTAGCCCCCGCTCCACCAACGCTGATAGCTTCTTCTTCGCCATAGACCTCCACAAGCGAACCTCGTTTTTAAACCTTTGTCCATATAGCTTATTATTTTCTATATAGAAAGAATATAGCGACAATAGGCGTCCGTTGGCGCCGAACGCCGGGGGTAGCCACTCGTCGTGGCGTGCGGCGAGCAAGAGTGGCGTGCGCTGAGGGGTCGTTCGCTGAAGGCGAACCCACGAACGGAGTGAGTTTGCCCCCGAAGAGGGCATTTTTCAGAGAAAAATGACCGTCGCACGCCGTCTCTATTCAGAATAGTTTTCGCCATTTTCTTGTGCGAAACCCTTAAATAAGCGCGGGAACTTTGTTTTTGTGAGGTAAACCCTATGACTATTGACACTTTGAAAGACGCTTCCGGCCACCTCAATAAGGAGGCTATCAAGAAGATTATCCCCTATGGCGACAATTTCCTGTTCCTAGACCAAGTCACCCTATTGGAGAAGAAGCGCATTCTGGCCACGAAGAAAGCAGACCTGAATCAGTTCGAGGGCCATTTCGCGGATTTCCCGATTATGCCCGGCGCCCTGGTCATCGAAGGCATGGGCCAGGCGGCAACCTTGCTCCTGCGCTACAACCTCGCAAATCACGAAACCAAAGACATCCTCGCGCACAAAATCAAGGAAGCGAAATTCTCCCTTCCGACCTTCCCGGGCGATGAGCTCACCTTTGATGTGCAAATGGTAGGCATGGACGAAAGAGGAGCCCTCATGCAGGGGGTCGCCCTCTTGCGCGGCCAAAAAGCCGTCGAGTGCACGATGATGCTCGCGATTGTCGACAAGGCCCAGTTCCGGGGTAAGCATGCAAAGTAAGATGGAGTCCCGTTACATCAGGGGCGTCGGCATGACCAAGTTTGGCGTCGAGGACCGCTCGACCATGAGCTTCTCCCAGGAAGCGATATCAAAGGCCCTAGCGGACGCGGACATGAAAGTAGGGGAGCTTGACGCCGTGGTTGTCTCGACCGTCGATAGCAAGATGAATGACGAGCGCCAGCGCCATTACGCGGCCATGGTCGCTTCCATTATAAAACGAAAAATCCCCATCATCCGCATTGAGGCTGTGTGCGGCGGAGGAGGAGCCGCCTTCTGGGGCGCCTGCCGGATGAAGTTCAACAACATGCTCGTCTTAGGCGTCGACAAGGTCGCGGGCGCTCCTACCCCTATTGTCACCCAGGAAATCATGCACGCGGGCGACAATTTCTGGGAGCAGGAGGAGGGCCTGATTTTCCCGGCCATCAACGCCCTCGTCGCGCAGAAGTATTTCTCCCAGTACGGCGCCACCCACGCGGATCTCGAGCTCATCTCCTTCAAGAACCACGCCAACGGCGCGAAGAATCCCAACGCCTATTTTTACAAAAAGCCCGTCACGCTCGAGAAAATCCGGGAAAGCCAGATGATAGCGACGCCCTTCAACCTCTTCGACTGCTCCATTTCTGTCAACGGCGCCGCCGCGGCCATCATCAGCCATGACAAGGCAGATATCAAAGTCAAGGCGAGCGCCCTCCATACCGACTGTCTCGCGCCGTTCGAGCGGGACTCGCTCACCGAATGGAGCGCGACGAAATATGCGGCGAAGGAAGCGTTCAAGCAGGCAGCTCTCACGCCCAAAGACATCCACGTCGCGGAAGTCCATGACGCCTTCACCATTGTCGAGCTGCTCGCCTATGAAGACCTGGGCTTCGCGAAAAAAGGGGAAGGAGCGAAGCTGATTCGCGAAGGCATAGTGAATCTAGACGGCAAGCTCCCAATCAATCCCTCAGGAGGCCTCAAGGCGAGAGGCCACCCCATCTCCCCGACGGGAGTCGCGCAGCTCGTTGAACTCGCCGACCAGTTGAGGGGCAGGTGCGGGGAGCGGCAAGTAAGGAGAGCAAACGTAGGCCTCGCGCACAACATCGGCGGCGCGGGCGGAACTGTCACAGTGCATATCTTGGAGAAAAGGTGAACACATGGTACGCGTCATTCGTTGGGTATCGAAGAAAACCGGAAAGAAATGGATTCATCCTATTGACACGCCGCTCGACAAGGGCGACGAAATCGTGAAAGAAGTCGGAACAAAGACCAAGGTCGTGGGAGTCACGCAAGTCTTCATTCCAAATCCCCTGCATCCTGTCGTTCCGTATCACGTCCTCATCCTGCAGGACGAGCATGGCAACAGAATGCCCAAAAAGACCATGAAGGCCTATCAGGTCGGCGACGTGTACGAGGACAAGCCCAGCGCGAAAGACAACGCCGTTGCAGCCGTGAAAATCAAGTACGACTATTTCGAAGCTGTCGACGAGGCTCTGGAGCTCATCGGCGGCGTCAAGGTCACGGCGAAAACAAAGATTCTCATCAAGCCCAACGCGTCCTTCCCCAGCTACGCCTTCCTCGGCCTCTGCACCAACCCCAAGACTGTGGAAGCCTTGATTCAATCCCTCATCAAGCGCGGAGCCAAGGCGGAAAATATCACCCTCGCGGAACAGAGCTTCTTCCTCCCGTTTGAAAAGGCGGCGGCGAAGTCCGGCCTCCCAGAGCTCATCGCGAAATACAAGGTGAAATTCGTCGACATCGCGCAGACGAAATTCGAAGAAAAGAAAATGAGGGAGTTCGCCTTCAAGGTCTCGACCCTTCCAAACGAGTTCGACCTGCGCTTCAACGTGCCGGTCATCAAGACTGACATGCTGCTCACCCTCGACGCGGCGTTTGAGAATCTCACACGATTCCTCGCCAAGGACACGTTCCTTGAGCTGGCAAAAGACCCCAAGAAAGCTGCTCTTGCGCTCTCCCTCCTCCCGCAGGCGCTCCCATCGTTCATCACGATTGGCGACGCGTCGATTGGCGGCCAGGGAAACGGCCCCGGAGAGCAGGGAGAGCCGGGCTTTTTCAATCTCATCTTCGCGGCGAGAAATCCCGTCGCGCACGATACGGCAGTGGCGAAAGTCCTCTGCCTGCGCACTCCCTATTTTGTGGAGCTGGCAGGCAAGCTCGGCCAGGGCGAGTACGACATCAAAAAAATTGAGTTCGTGGGCAATGAATACGAAGCGCTCAGGCGCGACATCAAGCCTCCGATAGGCAGCGCTCTGTTCAAGAAGGAGGCTGAATGACTTACATCAAGGGCGTGGGCATGACTAAGTTCGGCATTTCAGATAAACTGACCCACCAAATGGCGTATCAGGCGGCGGTAGAGGCGCTCCGCGACGCGCAGATGAATATCCAGGATGTCGACGCGATTGTCTGCAGTTCCTTGGAGTTCTTCCAGTCTATCGAAAAACAGCGCCATTTTCCCGCAATGCTCTCTTCCATGTTCAGAACGAATGTTCCCATCATCAAGGTCGAGGCGGCGTGCGCCGGCGGTGGCGCCGCCTTGTGGTTCGCGAACCAGCTGCCCTACGACAACGTCCTCGTCATCGGCGCTGACAAGCTCATGACCATGAAGTCGGAGTACATCACCGACGAGTTCATGATGGCCGCGGAAAGCCGCTACGAGCAGATGGAAGGCCTCAATTTCCCAAGCCAGAACGCGCTCGTCGCGCAGGAATACATGCACAAGTATCCCGACTCGAACATGCATCATCTCGCGCTCATCGCGGCGAAGAATCACGCGAACGCGGTTCTGAACCCGAGAGCGAAATTCTACAAGCAGCCCGTTTCCCTCGAAAAGATAGAATCCTCTCCCATTGTCGCCTCTCCATTGAGGCTCTTCGACTGCTCCATTTCCGTCGACGGAGGCGCGGCCGCTGTCATCACAAAAGACAAGACCGATGTCGAGATAGCGGGCTCCGCGCTCTACACCGATTACCTCCCAACGTTTGAGCGCGACGACAACACCTCCTGGGACGCGACCGTGCTCTCATCGAAGGACGCTTACAAGCAAGCCAAGCTCTCCCCTGAGGACATCCAAATCGCCGAGGTCCACGACGCCTTCACTATCGTCGAGCTTCTCGCCTATGAAGACCTGGGCTTCGCGAAGAAGGGCAAGGCCTGGCAGCTCATCGAGAAAGGCTATTTCAATCGCGACGGCAAACTGCCAGTCAACCTCTCCGGCGGCCTCAAGGCCAAAGGGCACCCTATTTCAGCTACCGGCCTCGCGCAAATCTACGAGCTCACGCAGCAGCTGCGGGGCAAGGCAGGAGAAACGCAAGTGAAGCGCGCGAAAGTCGCGCTCTCGCACAACGTCGGCGGAGCCGGCGGTTCGATTGCTACTCATATTCTAAAATACCGAGGTGGATAACATGGAAGGAAAAAACGCGCTCATTACAGGGTCAACAAGGGGCATCGGCAAGGCCATCGCCCTCGAACTCGCTTCCCGGGGATACAACATTATCCTACACGGAACCGTCAGTTCTGACAAGACCAAGGCGGTTTTGGAAGAGGTCAAAAAGAAAGGAGTGAGAGCGGCCTTCCTCGCCGGGGACGTTTCCGACTACGCGAGCTGCAAGAAAATCGCGGAGCAGGCCATCAAGGAGTTCAAGCAGATTGACATCCTCGTCAACAACGCGGGGATAACACTTGACAGGACGCTCAAAAAGATGGCACCTGAGGAGTGGAGCAAGGTCATCGGCGTGAACCTCAACTCACTCTACAATGTCACCAGCACGATTCTGCCCGCGATTCCGGATGAAGGAAGAATTATCAACATCAGCTCCATCGTTGGCATCACTGGAAACTTCGGCCAGACCAATTACGCGGCGACAAAAGCGGGAGCCATTGGCTTCACCAAGTCGCTCGCGAAGGAGCTGGGAAAAAGAAAAATCACAGTCAACGCCATCGCGCCGGGATTCATCCAGTCCGACATGACCGAGCAAATTCCTTTGGAAATGCTCGCGAACATCCTCGAGCTTATCCCGATGAAAGTGATGGGTAAGCCAGAAGACGTCGCGAAAGCCGTCGCCTTTCTCGCTTCAGAGGACGCGAGGTACATCACAGGCGAAGTCTTGAGAGTCGATGGCGGCTTGAACTTTTAAAACGGAGGAACGAACCATGAACTTCAGAAACAAATACTTGTTGGTGACACTGAGATCGCTCTTCGGCCTCCTGATGCTCTTCAGCGGCGTCGCCGGATTGCTCGCCGGAAAATCCATGGAAGGCGTGCCTGAACCCATGATTCCTATCACGCAGGCGCTTTGGGACTCTGGGATTTTCCACATGATTAAGGTGACCGAGATTGTCGCGGGCCTGATGCTCCTTCTGGGCTTCCTTCCCGCGCTCGCCGCCATCTTCCTCGCGCCTATCGCAGTGGGAGTTGTCGTCTTCAACGCCCTGCTCGCTCCGGCGTACGTGCCAACCGGCCTCGTCCTCTGCCTCTTCGAAGCCTACCTGGGATATGCCTACTGGGACAAGTACAAGGCGCTGTTCCAGAGGAGGTGACCTCGTGTTGAGCAACCATTAAATACTTTCTTTCTTATCTATTCTAATATGGGGCAGTTTGTCATGATTGACGGCATTGAAGGCGCCGGCAAGCACATCGTAATGGAAGAGGCCGCTTCTTTGTTCAAGCATGTTTTCGACCTTCGCGCCTACGCGAAAGAGCACGGCCGATTTCCCGCTCCAGAAGACATCCAGCCCGACGTCGTTCTCTCCGTCGAGCCAACGTACGCGTTAGTCGGGAGAGCGATTCGCGAGGAAATGCTCAAGTCAGATTACAAGTACTCCGCTCTCACAACAGCGCACGCCTTCGCCCTGGACCGCGAAATGCTCTACAACAAAGTCATCCTTCCGCTAAGAAAGCTCGGAAAAACCATCATCCAGGAGCGCGGAATCGTCTCAACCTTAGTCTACCAGCCTGTCCAGCTCGACCAGACGACCTTGCGCGACGTCATGAACATCCAGGGCAACAAAATTGCGATAAAGAACGCTCCAGACTATCTTGTCATTATCAAAGTAGACCCGGAGAAAGTCGCGCACCACCAAAAAAAAGCGTTCGACGGCCTCTTCTTCGCGAGAAAGATAGAGGAGCGCTTCGAGGCCGAGTGGCTCAGCCAGCTCTTTGAGCGCTTCGGGACCAAAGTCAGATACCTCGACGGCAATGTCCCGGCGCAGGAATTAAGGGAAGCCGCAAAAAAGCTCTTCACGGAAACGATTCTCGGTGGACAAACCACTTTAGCGTAAGCGTAGTCGTGTGGCGCTGGCCGGACAAGTATCTTGGCCGGCGAGGACTGCGAAGCAGGCCGACAGCGCCTCGTCTTTCTCAAAGTTTTAACACAGAATTCAAAGAGATTACCTAAACGAATAGTATTTCTTAACCGGCTTTTTCACGTGCCACTTGCACCGCATCCCTTTCGGGAACACGACGAAATCACCCTTTTTGAACTTGAAGCTCTTCCCTTCCTCGTTCGTCACGTCAACTTCGCCTTCGATGATGTAGCAGAGCTCCTCCTCATCGTACGTCCAGGGGAAGTCGCTTTCCTCCTTCTCCCAGATAGGCCAGGTCTTCGCCCGCTCTTTCTCCTCTGCCGTGGCTTTCGAGATTTTCGGCTCCATACCCCTTTCTGAGCGGTTCCCGTATATAAATTGTGTGGCCACACCCTCTCTAATCGCATAATCTTTATATAGCGCCCAAGGAAGGCATCCCTATGTTTACCCACTTCGTGAAGTATGTGCTGACCCCCGCCGTCCGGCTCTACTTGCGGTCCGTCGAAGGCGCCGAGCGATTGCCCCAGCCGCCCTTTATCGTCGCGGCGAATCACGCTTCATATCTTGACGATGTGATGGTTCCGGCTATGCTGATGACGCTCGCCAATACGGATATGCACATTTACGTGAATTCACGCTATTACAAAAACCCGTTGTTGCGCAGGTTCCTGCTCCACTACCATTGCATCCCTGTCGATGTCGCAAAGGACGTCCAGGATCAGGAGCGCCGCCGCAAGACCAACGAGCGCGCGTTCACCGAGGCGCTCGAAGCTCTAAAAAAAGGCAAGCTCTTTGGTCTCTTTCCCGAGGGCGCGAGAAGCGCGGACGGCAAGCTGCAGAAAGCGAAGACCGGCGTCGCGAGAATCGCCATCGCCTCGCAAGTTCCTGTAGTCCCTGTAGGCGTCATTGGCTCCTACGAAGTGTGGCCCAAGGGCAAGGCCCTTCCAAGATTCAAGCGCGCAGAACTAAAAATCGGGCAGCCTCTGACGTTCAAGCGCTTCGCCGGAAAAGAGAACGACCCCTCCGCTCTCGAGGCCGTGACGCGCACCATCATGAAGGAAATCGCGAAGCTCACGCGCCAGGTGTATGATGGTTAACTCTTTTGGGACTTGGATTCTTCCTCAGATGGTAAGGCCCTGGCTGGGGAGCTGTGAGGGCATGGAGAACCTTCCAAAAGGAGGGGCTATCCTCGCCGCCAACCACTCCTCTTATCTTGACCATTTTATTATTGGAACCCACCTTTACCGGAGCACGGGCAGGATCGCGCATTTCCTCGCGAAGAAGGAGCATTTCGACGATCCGCTCCAGCGTTGGTGGCATCGCTACCTGGAGGCTATTCCGCTCGACAGAGCATCCGGCGGCAAAGAGGCGCTCGCCCAGGCCGTGAAAGAGCTCAAAAAGGGCAAGCTCATCATGATGTATCCCGAAGGCACGCGCACACTCACAGGAAAAATGAATCGCGGCAAGACCGGAGCCGCGCGCCTCGCGATAGCGGCGAACGTCCCGGTCATACCCATCGGCATCACAAATACCTTCAAGATTCTCCCGAAAGGAAAATGGATTCCGCGCTTCGGGCTCAAGGCGGACATGCGCGTCGGCAGGCCTATGATGTTTGAGCGCACAGACAACCGGAAAGATTTAAGAACCCAGACGACGACCCTCATGAAGGAAATCGCGAAGCTCGCGAAAACCAAGTACCCGTACGAGGACTAAATGACCATCGCTGTTTTGGGCGCGGGAAGCTGGGGCACCACCCTTGCGAATCTTCTCGCGGAGAATAACCCTAAAGACGAAGTGCTCCTTTGGGCCCGCGAGCCTGATGTCATCGCATCCATAAAAGATAAGCATGAGAACACGCAGTATCTTCCCGGAATCAAGCTCTCCTCCCGCCTGAAAGTAACCGGCGACCTCAAGGAGGCGCTCGCGAAAGCGACCGTCATCGTAACCGCTATCCCTTCACAATTTCTCAGGCAGACGGCGAAGCAAATCGCCCCATTCGTCAAGGACGCGACAGTCGTCAACGTCGCGAAGGGCATCGAGCTCAAAAGCTTCAAGCGTATGTCAGAAGTGCTAGCGGAGGAGCTTCCCAAGGCCAAAATCGCAGTGCTCTCAGGCCCCAATCACGCGGAGGAAGTCAGCAGGAAAATCCTCACCGCGACCGTCATCGCGTCAAAGGACGCGGACTTGAAGATGCTCGAAAAGCTCTTCGACACCGAGTACTTCAAGGTCTATCCGCACGATGATATTGTCGGCCTCGAGATTGCGGGCGCCGTCAAGAACATCACCGCCCTGGCAACCGGCATCATCGCCGGACTCGGAATGGGCGACAACGCGACCGGAAGCATCGTCACGTTAGGATTAAGAGAAATGATTCGCGTCGGCCGCCACTTCGGCGCGCGAGAAGAAACATTCTACGGCCTCGCGGGCATTGGCGACTTGGTCGCGACCTGCACCTCGCAACACAGCCGCAACAGGAAAGCCGGTCTTTTAATCGCGAAGGGCATGGACTTCGACGCCATTCAGAAAGAGATGCACGGCATGGTCGCGGAAGGTATCATGACCTGCAAGGCGCTCCATGAGTACGCCGAGAAAGAAGGCATCAATCTCCCCCTCACCGCGCAGATGTACAGTGTCCTCTTCGAGAAAAAGAAGCTCAAAGACGCGATTAAGGACTTGAAGGAATTGATTTAAATTCTACTTCGCTTTCGACGCCGTGGCCTCTCTGAGTTTACTTAGGACCGCGTCATCTCGGTAGCGTTCTGTAAGGGTTCTCAATCCAAACCTTTGAGCCGCAGCGCTTTTTCCGTTGGCGTACAAGTTGATAAGAGTGATGACTGCGTTCAAGGCGGCGGGATCCGCGTCAGGGTACACCTTAGTGGCGGCATCGAAATCGATTTGGGTTAGCGCGGGGACAGTTCGCGCTTCAAACGCCCACGGAGCCTGAATAAGCGAAGTGGGGTCGTCTCTGAGTTCTACGACGCCGGGATAGCGCTTGTTGAATTCGCCTGCGGGCTCGACAATGCCCCGGGCGAGGATATCGAGAGTCTGTTCCGAGCCTACCCGCTGCATCAAAAAGTAAACTCCTCCAGCCGCGGGAACAAGTCCGTAGTTGATGTCAGGCATTCCGACTTTCGCGTCCGGATGGGCGAAGGTCGTGCGCGCGGCAAGCGCGATTTCAAGTCCGCCGCCCAAGGCGGCTCCATGAACATAGGCAACAGCGGGCTTAGGAGAATTCCAGAGCGTCATCAGCGCGTCATAAAGGGTTACGGCGCACAGGCGCGCTTTGTCTTCAGCAGGCGCGTCTCCGGCGAGAAATCCAATGTCAGCTCCAGCGGAGAACACTCTTTTTTCAGGAAGTCGGTCAACGCGATGGTCATAGCCAACAAGAAGTATGCGTCCAATCCCCGGATCAGTTGTGGCGACCCGAATCATCTCGGAGATGCGTTCAGCTTCGGCAGGGTCGTACGCATTGACAGGGGGCCGTGAGAGCGCGAGGATACCCAGGTCAGAATTATCCTTGCTCTGGTACGCTAACGCTCTTCGAATACCCGTTACAACCGGAGGCAGTTCCGCAGTTGTCATCAAACCAAAAGAAAACAGGTCAAGAATAAAAACTTAATGAAAAAAGAAGGAAGAATCTATTCTTCCATAAAATTATCCATCGGCTCGGTGAACGCTTCCTTGTTCGGAATCGTTCCGCGCATCACAAGGTATTCGCGCGCAAGCAGCCAGAACAGCAATCCCAGGCTCTTCTTGCCCTTGTTGTTGCACGGCACGACCAAATCGATGTTGTTCGACTGGTTGTTCGTGTCGCAAAGCGCAATCACCGGGATGCCAATCTTGTTCGCGTCCGCAATCGCGTTCCTGTCCGGCCACGAATCAGTAACCATCAGCATCTTGGTCTCGATGAACGTCCGCAATTTCGGGTTCGTCAGAAGGCCCGGCATATACCTGCCGGCGAACGCCCGAATCCCGGTGGCCTTCGCGAAGGCGCTCACAGCCTTCCAGCTATTCTCACGACGGGAAACAACCAGGATATCCTCAGGCTTGTAATGCGAAAGCAGAGAAGCCGCGAGCGTAATGCGCTCGTCTATCTTCTGCAGGTTCAGCACAGAAAGCCCGTCAGGCCGGGTCTTGTAGATGAAGTTCGCCATGTATCTGGTCTTGAACTTGGTGCCGATGTGGATGCCTGATTTCAGGTATTCCTCTTGGGAAATTAACAGGTTTTCTTCAGTCATGTGCTTCACCGCCCGGGATTTTTATCACCTCACCCGGACCTTGTGCAAAACTTCAGTATCAGTTTTGCGTTCGGTTTTTTATATAAATAAAATGAAAAAAGGGAGCTTACTGCTCCAAATCCTCGGAAGTGTCGGTCTCCTCTTGAGAATCCTCTCCGAAGTTCTCGCTGTCCTGGGGCTCCTTCGGCTGGTCAGGCGCGGGGGTTGCTCCCACGGCTCCTGTAGCCTTGCCCATCACTTCAGCGAATCCGACATTTCTCAAGACCTTTGTAATCTTGATATGGACTTCCTCGCCTTCTTTGCCGCCGGGGACGAATAACACAAATCCCTGGACTTTCGCGATGCCGTCGCCCTTGGCGCCGACCGCCTCAATCTTGACGTCGAGCTCCTGGTCGACCTTGACCGGAACAAATCCGCCACCGTTGAAACCACCGCTTCTCCTATTGTCGTTATGCATGTTCAGTACTCTCCTTGCTTATAGCGCCTTATGGCGCATACGGGAGAAGTGCCAAAGGGTATATAAAACTAATGTAAGAAAAAGCCGTGTCCAGTGCTACTTCTTGAGGAACCGGCTCTCAGCCAGCTTATTCGCGGCCAAGTAAGTGGGAATCTTCTCTTTATGGGCCATTTCAAGCACTTTCTTGGTGGTGTCGTAAATCCGCTTGGAATGGTCCACCACTTCAGAGAGCAAAAACATTCTGCCGTTCAGCTCCTGCACAGCGTTGATGAGCCCGCCGGCGTTCGCGACATAATCCGGGACATAGACGATGCCCATCTCCTGGAGCAGTTTTCCATGCTTCTCCTCGTCCGCGAGCTGGTTGTTCTCAGCTCCGCAAATCAGCTTGAGCCGCGTCCCCTTAATCGCGTGAATGTTCGTATCGTTGATGCTCCTGCCCAAAGCGCAGGGCGCGAAGATGTCAATCTCGTTCGCGAGGTCATGCAGGAATTTCTGGCTGCCCAGCTCTTCCTTAGTATAGACCATGAACGTAATCCTGTCGGTTTTTCCCATCCGCTCGAACTGCTTTTTGACCCAGTCCATGCGCTCCTGGCTCATTTCCGCGCAAATGACCTTCGCAACCCCGTTGTAGATGAAGTTCTTCGCCAGTTCATAGCCGACTTGTCCAACCCCTGAAAGCAGTACAACCTTGTTCTTGAGGGTTTTGTCGGGGAACGCGAATTCCGCCCCTGCCTTCGCCGCGTGATACACGCCAATGGCGGTGATAGGTGAAGGATTGCCGGTGCCTCCTCTTTGCAGGCTCTTGCAGGCCGTGTCCGGGCAGATAGTGTCAATCTCGTCAACGTCATTGCATGTAGTGTTGCTGTCCTCGGCGATGACCATATGCTTGATGCCGCGCTTGTCCCGCCCCAGATTCATGAAGTTGCAAATTCTTCCCGTGCTCAGGTTCGCTTCAGTGCGCACTCCTTTCGGCGCGGTTCGCGTCCCTTTTCCGCCGCCTGTAGCGGTGTCCGCGGCTGCGGCCTTGTAAGTCATTCCCCTAGACAGCCTGAGTACGTCTGTAATCATAGAGTCGAAGGTAGAATAGTCTTTCTCGCGAAGCCCGCCGACAGCCTTTCCAAGATTGCTGTTGTGCACGCCGATGATGTGCATCGTGCGCGTTCTCCCGTCGTAAGCAACAACAATTTCACCGTCGCCATTCTCGGGGTTGAATCCCTGCTTCTTGAAATACTGCATCAGAGTCATCCGAATCTGGTTGGCCGTGTCCGTAAACACGATATCCTTGAGTTTTGAGAATTCAGCCAGTGGCGTACCTTTCTTGCCGTCGCTCGCGTTCAGCACCTGCCAAGCGTCGCTCTCGCCATCTGCCCTGAAGCTGAGGAAGAAAATGTCGTCATGCCCTTTTGCCAACTCTTCAAGTCTTAGACAGATGTCGTGAATACTTGTTTCAGCGGTGATATCGACCATTCGAGCACAGAAACGAGGGGATTTTATAAGACTTTTGCCTAGAGCAGTTCGAGCAGCGGCAGCGCCTCGTCCGGCGGCGCGACATGAATCTGCACCGATTGCAAATCAACTCTCTCCTGCAGGATATTCTTGAACGTCTGCAGCGCGACTTTAGGGGAGTTGTTCGTCTCGCTCAGGTGCCCCAGCACAACGTGCTGCAGCGCGGGCGACGCATGCTCCAGGAGCAAAAGCGCGCTCTCGTAATTGCTCAGGTGGCCTTGCTTTCCCAAGATGCGTTTCTTCAACTCCTCGGGGTACGGCCCCTGCTTGAGCATGAAGACGTCATGGTTCGCCTCCACAACAACAGCGTTCGCGAGCTTCACGCTTTCCGCCACCTTTTTAGAAACATATCCGACATCCGTAAGCACGCTCAAGGCGTGCATGCCTTCCCGCAGCGTGAAACTCACAGGCTCCGCGGCGTCATGGCTCTTCGAGAAAGGAAGAATGCGCATTCCTAAAAAATCAAACGCTTCGTCGGTCGTGAAAAGACGCATCCCCGAATGTCCCATCGCCTCCGCTGTCCCACGATTCGCGAACACCGGTACCCCCGCGTCAAGAAGTTTCGGAGCCGCCTTCACATGGTCGGAGTGCTCATGCGAAAGAAAGCACCCTTGCACGTTCTCCAAATCCTTACCGACAGCCGAGAGCCGCTTCTTGATATTCCGCAAAGAGATTCCCGCATCAATCAGCACATCGCCCTGCTTCGAGCTCACCAGATAGCAATTGCCGGAGCTGCCGGAAGCGAGGGACGTGAAGCGCATGCGTTTTGGCCGTCGAGGGCATTATTATAGTTTGCGATTGAAGCGCTTACGAAGGAACATATCCATGGGATTCATTTTCTCAGAGCATTAAAAATAGAGTGGGCAGACGCGCCAAAAGGTGGATGCAACGTTCCGAAACCAGTGGTTCCTCGCCCTTTCTCGGCTCCGCATCCCCCTGGACACCGACCGCTCCAGTTATGGCTGCTTCATTCCTGACCTGACCAGATTCCTGGGTCAATCAATCCCAAGGGACAGAGCGTCAACGTCCGGGCAAGGCTGATGCCGAAGACACGGCACCGCCCCAACAGCTTCGACCCCGCCATGAAGTCCGTTTGCGGTGACAATGGAGGACTACCCCACCAGCCTAGTCTGCCCAAACTAAAGAATGAAAGCGCCCTTTTAAAGGTAGCGGCAACTAAGGTCTTCCTTAGATATACTCTACTTTAAAGTGGTAATATTTATATAGCATCCGGGCTTTTCGAGGGAAATGGCCCTGGATGATATTGTAGAGAGGAATCCCTTGTTTGAGGAAATAATTACGCGCCCTCTAACAAGGCACAACATTCTCGGAACGCTGGGCACGGAACAGCTTCAGGGGCTCGTCCGTTACGCTTGGGAGACCCGGTGGAAATCTTCACGGGCCATGCCTGAGCTTGTTGACGGTGAGGATGTGCAGGAACTGTTAGGTAGGGGCATCTATAGCGCGCTAGGTCTAGACGGGCAGAGCAGCGCGGCCCTCTTGAGGCAAAGCCTCCCAGGATACGGAGAGCTGACCCCGGAAAAAATGGAATATTATCTTAACGAGGAAGGCGCGGGCGTCAGAAGGGTCCTGAGCACAGCCTTCTTCAAAGGGAAACGGAGAAGTTCTAATTTTAAGCTGCTTCTTGAGCGAATCTGGGAAACGCAATGGAAAGAAGAGAAGCGCATCCCGGAGAATATCACTGGAGAAGACCTCCGCCGTCTGCTCGGCATACAGATGTATGACTGCGCGAGATTTCACCGGAGCGGGCTTCACGGGTTCCTGGCGAGCAACTTTGAGGGGTTCGGAATTCTTGACGATAAGAAACTCCCTGCCTATCTCGCAGCGGAAGGCAGGCGCGCCCGCGACTTGCTCGACGCTTTCTTCACCGGAAAGCGGGCGAAGGAAAACGCGAAAAGGCTCTTCGCGTACCTTTGGGAGCATGAGTGGAAACCCGTGGGCATTCCTATGCCGGAGTGTGTGGAGACTGACCGTATTCCGGCAAGGGCCAGCCTATCAGAGCGGCTCGGCTTGGGAAGAAATAAACCCTTAAGGGCGCTTGAGGAATGCGTTGAAGGCTATGGCGTGCTGACTGAAGAAAAGGCCAGTCTCCTGGTTAGCCGATATCGTACAATGTCTTATCCGACAAGGGTCAGGATGAACTCTACGTTCTTCTCGGAGCGCAATCAGCGTCGTACCGAAAACGCCGAGAACTATCTTGCTGCCCTCGAGCTTCAGATGAAAAAGCGAAGAAGTGATTTGGGATACCCAGAGTATTCCACTCTTCCCGCGGGCGTGCAGCGTGTCTTGGGGCTGAAGTCAACAGAAGACCTAAGGCAGGCAAGGCCGCCTGAAGAACGGCGATACAACTTAGAATTGGTGAGATGGACCGAGGAGATGAAACAGATCCTTTACGGCTTCGTGAATGGAATGGAGTTTCCATCAGCAGGACTCCGGAAACAAGCGGATCAGGTCTGGGACATGCTCGGGATAACTCCTCTCGCGGCCATGCGCGCGGCAGAGCGATTCGGATTCATCACCAAAGAATCGCGATTAGGGGGCCGGCCGAGTGGGTTCTTTCCCCACCATCCGCTCGTGGAATTTGAGGGGTATCCGTTTAGGGAGTACGCGCTTCGTACAGCCGCCGATATTGAACGCCAATCCGAGATTGATGCGCATCTCTACCTTCCAGCTCACCATCAGATGTTCCATGTAGCTCTGCCCATCGCACATCGCCCTTCATTGAACGAATATAGTGAAAAGGAGCGGCGGATTATTCTGGCAGTTGCGGCGTATCTCGCGAACCCAAACGATTTCCAAAAAGAAGAGGCAATAGTGGGTGGGCAGCATGTTGTCTGGCAATATCACGCGCCAGAAACCGTATCAATTCATCCTCGAATTACGCCTATCAATGCCGGCGGCCTCACGCTCACCGAGCTCTTCCTGCCTGTGAGGTATTCGGCAGACCGGGGCGGAGTGCAGACCGCCGTGTTGAACACGGGCGAAGAGGCCATCTATCTCTTTCGCCATGAGGATCATGGGAGGCTCCTCCGTGTCGCGTAGGGATGCCGCATAAGATTTTTAATCTCGAGGGTGTTCCCATAACGCATGGCCTCTCTCCACTTTCTCGGCACAGGCACCGGCGCGGGTGTCGTCGGAAAAGGGCTCCGCTCTTCCGGTGGAATCGTCCTCAAGCTCGGCCTCAACCAGTTTCTCATCGACCCGGGCGTGGGAGCCGTCATCAAGGCAGCGGAGTTCGGTGTGAGTTTAAGGGAGACGACAGCTATCCTCCTGAGCCACACGCACACGCACCACGCGAACGACGTCAACGCTGTCATCGAGGCAATGAGCTACGACGGCCTCGACAAGAAAGGCGTCCTCATCGCCAACAAGACGGCTCTGAACGGCACAGAAGAGTATCCAGCGGTCATCACTCCTTTCCACCGCGCGCTCCTCGAACGTTTCATCGCCGTCGACCGCAACATGCAGTTGGCCATCAACGATGTTGAAATCAGGACCCTCACCGCGAGGCACAACGAGCCCAATAGCATCGGTTT
Source organism: Nanobdellota archaeon (assembly GCA_030647105.1). Taxonomy (GTDB): domain Archaea; phylum Nanobdellota; class Nanobdellia; order Woesearchaeales; family WJIZ01; genus JAGVXW01. Next base: position 19,658 of record JAUSJW010000084.1, read on the forward strand.
CAAGTTCATTCACCCCGACGCGACCGTAGTCTATTCCGGCGACACGGTCTACAGCCTCGATTTGGTGGAGCAGTATCTGGGCGCCGACATCCTCATCCTCAACGTCCCCTACAAAGTCAAGACAGGCTTCAACCTCTGTCTCGATGACGCCGCGAAAATATTAGAGAGGGTCAAGCCACGCCTCGCTGTCTTCACACACTTCGCGAACGACTTGCACAAAGCCGACCCGCTTTATGAAGTCCGAGAAATCCATCGTATTACAGGGGTGCAGTGCCTCGCCGCGAAGGATGGCATGGAAATTCAGCTGAGCAAATAGACAACTGCCCATCCCGCAAGGCATCCCGCAGTCAGGAACGGCAGCGCGGGGTAGTAGCGGTCTTTCTTTCCATATACTAAAAGCAGGAAAAGCGCAAGCCCGGCAAAAATGGGAATAGGCAGCGTCCTCAAGAATCCGCCGAGCAGCCCGTACTTCACGGCAAGAGAAGCGAACACGGCGCCGGCAAACAGCAGCGGAAAGCCGATGTCCCCGCCGCCCAGAAGCGCGCTCTTAGTTTCGTGGCGTGAGGAATGCCGCGAGCCAGGCGTATCCATGGGAATCTTTTTCGTTTGTTTTTTATCAGGTGAACTCATTTTATAAGAAACGTGCAAGCCCGCGAACACGTTCGTTTCTTTGCTGAACTCCGCGATTTTCACCATGTGCTTGCTCTTCCACACCGCGTACATGTCATAAACAGAAATCACGAGGAGCAGCAGGAACATGACGCGTACCGAGAGCACCGGCACGAAGATGGCGGCGAGGCCCGGATAGATGAGCAGTTCCGAGAGATTATGCGTCCAGGCCTGCGGCCTGTAGAGTTTCAGCCAAGCGAGCGCCGCGCCAATCAGAGCGGCGATTTCTCTGGGAAGCAAGGCGGCGAGCGCCGCCGTGAGACAGAAGAACGCGCTCAGGAAGAACCACAGCTTCCAGAGGAAGATGCGCCTGAACCGGATGAGCACGAGCACCAGCGCCGTGCCAATGAGAATCGCGCCGATGATGTACCAAAACGATTCTGTCTCCGCCATCACCGGCCGCTCGATGTAGGGCAGCGCTGAAAACGTCACGTTGCCAGTCTCCAGCGACGGCTTCTCGACGTACTGGCTCAGCACTCCCAACCCAATGAGCTGGCTGACAAGGAACATCCCGACGAGCAGAAGGGTGATGCGAAGAGTGTGTTTCATGGGGAACTGTTTTTTTGGTTATATTTTGGTTATATATAGGTTCCGACTCCCAAAGATTCAAAACGAAGTTTTGAAGATTCCGAACGGAGTGAGGAAGGGGCAGATCCATAGGAATCAGTTCCTAAGGGAAAAGAATTAAATGCTGAGAGAATCAAATCAACCCAGATGAAAGAACTCCAATTGGACCACTTCCACGAGATCCAGCAGCTCTTCCAGTATCATTACAAGAACGAGTGGGTCAGCCAGGCCTTCATCAACCGCCACACCCGCCTCTGGATACAAGCCTTCAACACGCTCGTCCAGCAGGGCTTCATCGAGCGCAAGAAGTCAGAGAACCAGTTTGTCTATCGCTGGAAGGCTGCGTATCCTGATGCCTAATATCAACAACTCTTAAATAACCAAAAGCATCCTTCTTCGTATGCGCCTCTTCCACCACGCATGGATAACCGTCTACGCGAAGCCCGAAGACAATTTCCAAAGGGTCAAGGAGACCCTCGTAAAATTGTTTCCCTTTAATCTAAAAGAAGAGAAACTCAAGGTAGAGGAAACGATAGCGGACATCGACGAAATAAGAAAATTCTCAATCCTCCAAGTCCACCTCGAGAAAGCGCATCATCTCAACGCTTTCCTCAAGTCGCTTCTCTCAAAGCTTACTCCCGAGCAGAAAGCCATCCTCAACAAGCAAAAAGAAAGCCGCCTCGACTCCGCGCTCCATTTCTTCATCCGCCTCGACAAGCCCAACCTGATGGAATTAGGCGAGCACTGGCTCACAGACGCGGGCAACTGCTTCCACATTAAATTCCTCCTCGCCGCCTACCCCGCGACGAGAAAGGCGGGGCTTAAGCTGATTGATACGCTGTTCTCACAAGATTTAAAAGAAGGCGAGGATTGAATCGCTCATGCAGTCTAAAATCGCCCCTTCCATTCTCTCGGCCAAGAGAGAGATTCTGCAGAAGGAAGTCAGTGAAATCGAGCCTTACGTAGAACTCTTGCACGTCGACATCATGGACGGTAAGTTCGTCCCACCCACCACCTTCCGCCCCGAGGAAATCAAGGCCGTAAAGACCAAGCTTCCAAAAGACGTCCATCTGATGGTCGAGCATCCGTTGAAGGACGGTTTCATCGACGCGTACATCGACGCGGGCGCGGCGAGCATTACCATTCACGCCGAAGCGAAAGACGACATCAAAACGTGCCTCGCCTATCTCAAAAAGAAGGGGATAAAGCGCGCAATCTCCATCAACCCGCCCACGCCTCTCAGCAAACTCTCCCCCTATCTCGACGAAGTCGACATGGTCCTGATCATGTCCGTCAACCCAGGTTGGGCCGGCCAGTCTTTCATCTCGGAAGTCCTCGAAAAAGTGAGCGCATTAAGGAAGCTAAAGCCAAACCTCGACATCGAAATCGACGGCGGAATCAGCAAAGACACCATAAAGCAAGCGGCAGAGGCCGGCGCCAACGTTTTCGTCGCGGGAAACGCAATTTTTAATAAGCCGGACAGAAAGAAAGCTATAGAAGACCTGAGGAACGCCCTGCCATGACCTACACCGTAACGCCCTGGGAAGTCAAGGGCAATATCGACTACGACAAGCTCATCAAGGAGTTCGGCGTCTCAGCCATCGACGACACTCTTCTAAAGCGCATGGAGGCCCACGCCAAGAAGAAAGGCCTCGCGCTCCATCCCTTCCTCAGAAGAAACATCTTCTTCGCCCACCGCGATTTAAAATTCGTCCTGGACGAATATGACAAAGGCAACCCATTCTTCCTTTACACGGGCCGCGCCCCTTCCGGCAACACCCACCTCGGCCATCTCGTGCCCTGGCTCTTCACCAAGTGGCTGCAAGACGTCTACGGCGTCGAGCTCTGGTTCCAGTTCCCGGATGAGGAGAAATTCCTCTTCAAGGACAACCTCACGTTAGAAGACACGGCGAAGTACACGTACGAAAACATGCTAGACGTCATCGCTTTGGGATTCGACCCCAAGAAAACTAAGTTCTTGGTCGACACCAAGCACGCGACGCAGATGTACCCGGAAGCGCTGAAAGTAGCGAAGCGCATCACCTTCTCCACCGCCAAGGCGGCGTTCGGCTTCACCAACGAGCAGAACATTGGCGCGATTTTCTACACCGCGATGCAGGCCGTGCCCGCGTTCCTCCCTTCCGTTTACCACAAGAAAGTCCTACCCTGCCTCATTCCGCACGCCATCGACCAGGACCCGCATTTCCGAGTTTCAAGGGATGTGATCCCCAAGCTCGGCTATCCTAAACCAGCGTCCATCCAGTGCCGCTTCCTTCCAGGACTCGGCGGCATCGCGACCGACGGAAAAATGTCTTCAAGCATAGACCACGCGACCATCTACACAACAGACGACGCTTCAACCGTCAAGAAGAAAATCAACAAGTATGCCTTCTCAGGTGGCAAGGACACGGTGGAGGAGCACAGGAAATCGGGCGGCAACCCAGAGATAGATGTGTCCTACCAGTGGCTCACTTTCTTCGAGGAAGACGACAAGAAGCTCCAAAAAATCTATCACGATTACAAGGCAGGAACCCTGCTTTCAGGAGAACTCAAGGCGATGCTCATCGAGAAGCTCACAACGTTCCTCACCGAGCACCAGAAGAAGCGCGAGAAAGCGCGCCAGGCAATAGATAAATTTATATGGCAGCCTTAACAGAATAATCCAAAAAAGAGGTGTCTAAATGTATCGCGTAGCTCCGTTATCAGCAAGCTTCATGCTTTCCAGCATCATTGGCGGCACAATCTCCGCCATGTATATCTATCCCCGCTCGCCGCCCTGGGGCTTCACGTTCTTTATGATGTTCGTTTTGATGTTCATCGCTTCCATGATTTCGATGACCTACGCGCCAATCGAGATAGAATTAGATGCCGATATCAGAAGGGAAAAGGAAAGAAGGAAATTAAGGCATTAACCGCTCGCGTCAAACTTCTCCTTCGCCTTCTTCTCTTTCCAGTACACAGTGTGGCTCGATCGCTTCTCAAACAAAGCAATCGCTATTTGCACCGCGTTCGTCTGGAAATCCTTCAGTTTAGAATCCTTGAGAATCTCCTGCGCATCGTGGAGGCACTCTTTCAGCATCCGGATGTTCTCCTCGCGCGCCTTGCTCTCTTCTAGCCGCTCCTCGGCATCAGAAAGGAACACGTCCTCCCACACCGGATAGCTCTGCCCCTGCACCCTGCGGGGGAATGATTTGGAAAAGGCCATAGGGGAGTAAGAGATGCTGAACTATTTAATCTTTGTGCGGAAAGTATCTGTAAAGCTTCCAGAAAGTATCTTTAAATAGAAAATAAGACGAGATAACCGCATGAAAATCAAAGTTCTGTTCCCATAGGGCATCTTAATTGCGTTGGTTGCTTGGCAAGTGGCTGACACAAGGATGTCCGGAGGGAACCGGATGAACAAGAAGGATAGGAAACATAGCGGATGGGTCTATCCGCAAGCGACAATTCCAAGAAAGTTTCTGGATAAAGAAAGCCTCTACATTGAACCGTATTATGATGACTGGGTTGATTATCGAGATGGATTCAGAGATTGGTATCGCGATTTCAAGAAGATAAAGCGGGTTCACGAGGGCTCTTTGCGCCGCGCTTTGTTTGATGCATTATTAAAGAAGAGAATGCAAATGAACGCCAAACAGAGAAGACTTTGTCGGAGAAGAGAATGTCGAAAACTCAGAAATCAAACAACGCCTTCTCCATCTTCAAAGCGCTCGGGCTTCCGCCGCCGTGCCAGCTAATCCTAGGCCGCACGCGGATGGGGTACATCTTCTCGTTGCTGTCGTCGAACACAATCGCGGCCCCCTGCACGCGCGGCAATTCATTCAAGAATTTGTCCAACCCCTCGCGCATATAGCTCTGCATCAGCATCCCGAGGGCCTGCACGTCGAAATTAGCCGTCACGCGGTGAGCAATCACGATGTCAGATTGCGTCAGCACGTCGGAATGGATTTTGCCCGGCTGCTGCGTCATGAGAATCAAACTAATTCCCGGTTGCCTTCCCTCTCTAAGAATCGTAATCAACGGCTTCGATGCCACTGTCTCGCCCTGGCTCGGCAAAAATTCATGCGCTTCATCCAACAGGAGCCACACTAAGGGGTCTTTCTTCTCATCCAAATCCGGCTGCACGAAATTGACTTCCTGCAGAATCGTTTCGCGCTCCTCTTTCTTGCGCGCGACCATCCTGTCCAGAAAGAGCCGCTCGCTCACTAGACCAATCACCAGCGCCCGAATGCTCGCCGCCCCGGGAATCGTCGCGTAGCAACTGACATCAAGCACAGTCACTTGCCCGCCTTTCACCAAATCATGAATCGGCGTCCCATCAGCGTCGAAAAGCCCCCACTTCTTCGCAGATAAAAAGCGGTTGATGACTGCCTCTTTAGTTTCAGGCTTAATATCCCCTTCCTTGCGGATGCGCGCGATAATCGTGTCGATGTCGTACTCTACGTTATCTTCCTTCAGGTCATTGACGACTCGTTCAATCACTACCCCCAAATCCGAAGACAGCGTAACCTCGAAGCTTAAGCACCAGTCAGAAGCATCTAATTCCGTCGGATTAATCGAAAAAGGAAAATCCGTTGGAATATCCTGCTCCTTGTACTGCTTGAAGAACCCCTTAGGGGTATAGATGTGCACATCAAGGCCCCTCGCCTCAAGATCCCACTCTTTCAAGAGCGAGTCTTCTTTCCGGTTAGGATACTTCATCGTCCAGTACACGCCCATCGTATCAAGCAAAACAACTGCGATGTTATCCTTCACTTCCGGAGGCAAGTCAGCCATGCCTTCCGCGATGACACCTGCGGTGTATGACTTCCCAGACCCCCGCTTCCCACAAATAAAGACGACGTGGCTCCCAGAAACGTCCATGTAGATCTTGTTGGAAAGCGAGGTCGTCTGCCCCATCTTCACGTAATGCTTCCCGAGGAGAATCGTACCTTCGGTCCCCAGCTTCTTGCGGTCCGACTCGCTGCGCCCCACAATCAGGTCATACATGTGTCCCAGGCAGGCGCCGTTGTATATAAGAATTTACTAACCATTCTAGAGTAGTTATGACAGAAAGCTTTATTAATCTCCAAACCTTTGTCAGGGCATGGGGAAGAAGAACCTTTCAATCTTGGCAACGGTCATCATCGCGCTCGCGGTCATCGCTCTTCTTTGGTACTCTCTTAGGGCGCAGAGCTCCGAGGCGGTGGCCCGGGTAAATGGCGCGTCTATCACGGAGGAGCAGCTCACTATCGCCCTCGCGAACAATCCCCTGCTTTCAAGGGGGGAGATGCTCGAACAGCTCATCAATCGCGAAATGCTTACGCAGGAAGCGAAGAAACAGGGTTTCAACCCTTCCGAGGAAGAGATTCAGCAGCAGTACACCCAGATTAGCCTCAGCTTCCCCAGCCAGCAGGCGTTTGAGGATGCGCTGAAGGAAGCCAATCTCACAAAAGAGCAGCTCCTCCAAGACATGCGTGACCGCAGTGCTATTACCGCCTATCTTATGGGCGCTGTCCCCAACACGACGGTTTCAGACGAGGAAGCGCAAGCCTACTACACTGCGCACGCCGAAGAGTTCAAAGCCAAGCCGGGTCAAATCCATGTCGCCCACATCCTTGTCGCCACAGAGGCGGAAGCGGAGGCGGTTCTCAATCAGCTTGAGGCGGGAGCGGACTATCGCAAGCTCGCGGCGAATCTCTCTTTGGACCCGACAGCAGTTGACACTGGCGGGGATCTTGGATTCATCAGCCTCGGCCAGACTGTCGAGGAGTTCGAGCGGGCGGCGTTCAGGCTGAACACGAGCGATGTCAGCGCTCCTGTCCAGACCCAATACGGCTACCACATTATCATTCGCCTTCAGGACACGATTTCTTATCTTGAGGCCAGCAATACCGTGACCCAGTTAGCGGAGACCGAGAAAAGAGCAGCGGCTGTCGAATCCTTGCTTGCGGACTTGCGTTCTAAGACGGATATTGTATACCTTGTTCCAAGAAAGCTCCCCTTTACCGAAACCGACGACGAGCTGTGCGAGGAATCTGGAAAGCCAGTGCTCAGAATGTACGTTTCCTCTTCCTGCGCGTCCTGCGCGCAAATGGAGACCCTCCTCCAGACGCTTGCCCAGAACGATTTTGTCGTGAAAGTCTGGGAGCTCGACACCGGCGACAATCGGGCTACGGTGGAAAAAGAGGCAGGCCTAGACCCAGAGGAGTTCGCGATTCTGAAGAAGTATAATTCGGGAGGAGCGGTTCCCGCGTATGTCCTCGGATGCAAGTATGTGCGCCTGGGCAACGCCTATAGCGCCATGAATCTTACCGCAGAGCGCGAGGAGCTCGCCCCTGTGCTGGATGATATCGCATGACTGACCTCAACAAGCTCCGGAGAGAGCTGAAGTTCATTGAAGATAGCCTTAAGTCTCAGATTCTGACGAAGGAGGAATACCTCGTCGCCAAGAGCCGTATCGAGGCGAAAATCCGGGCTCTTGAGGCGCTCGAGCCGAAGCCAGAGCCAGCGCCCAGGTCTCGGTTCTTCAGGTCCGAACCGAAAGTCGAGCCTTACTACGAGGAGCAGGAGCGCGCAGCCCCTCTTCCTAAACCAGAGAAGAAGCCGGAGCTCCCGCCAGAGCGCGCCAAAACTCCGCTCTATTCCTACACACGCGCCGCCCCGCGGAAATTCCCCTGGCGTGTCATCATCGCGATGTTCCTGCTCATCATCGCGCTCACTATTTACGCTTTGCTTCCAAAAGACATAGCGCCCAAGGAGCCGTTCTGCTCATCCGATTTGGAATGCCAGCGAGCCGGATACGAGGGCAAGTGTGTTTCCCCTGCCACGACATCAGCGAATTGCACGTTCGCCCCAGCGAAACCGGTAGCGATTACTGTCCTCACTTCAGATTGCCCTGTTTGTGAAACGCAGCGCATGGAGAATACGCTCAGGCAGATTTATCCCGGCGCCGCCTTTGAGAGAATCGATTCC
>JAUSJW010000095.1 GCA_030647105.1 Nanobdellota archaeon
CTGCCACGATGTCTCTGATGGCGGCGTTGTCGCGACGCTTTCCGAGATGATGCTCGGCGGCGAGGCGGACGGAGAGATTGGCGCCAACGTCACGTTCGATTCTTCCCTTCCGCTTTGGAAGGCGCTGTTTTCCGAGTCAGGAGGATTCGTCTTCGAAGTCGAGGAGCAGAATGTTTCGCAGGTGGAAAAGATATTCAAGGGCCACGGCGTTTCCATGGTTCGGTTGGGAACTACAGGTGGCACGACGTTGGCAATCAATGGAAAAATCACCCTTCCTATTCAAAAGTTAAAAGAAGCGTGGACGTCGGGCTTCCGGAGGGCGCTGGCATGAAATCGCCCCTCTTTTCTTTCTTCCTCCTCGGGATTCTTTTTGTACTTGCGGGATGCACGACGAGCGAGGACGTGGCGAAGGCCGAGCAGTACCAGCTCGAATTGCAGTATTACCAGTACGCTGTCGATTTCGCGGGCAAGGGCATGACCAGCGAAGCTCTCGGAAGATGCGAGCAGATGGAGCTCCTTCGGAACGAGTGCATCATCTCTTTTGTCCAGATTCAGATGCGGCAAGGCGGCAAGATTCAGAGGGCGCACTGCGAGAGTATCAATCCAGAGTATCGCATCAATATGACCAATCGCGCTCTCGGGATTGTCTATCGCGACATCGACAAGGAGCTCGCTGACGAGTTGAAAACAAAGATGCGCCCGACGCCTGAGCGCATCGCGGCCATCCAGTCTATCAAGGAGCAGTGCATTGCGGAGGCTGAGCCATGAGCAAGCCGAAGATTGCAGTTATCTGGTTCCCGGGCATGAATTGCGAGCAGGAGAGCAAGCGGGCATGCGTCGCGGCGGGGATGGACGCGGACATTGTGCGATGGAACAACGCGAAGCTTGAACGCTACGATGGCTATCTTCTTCCGGGCGGCTGGAGCTTTGAGGACCGCATCAGGGCGGGAGTCATCGCTTCCAAAGACTCGCTTTTTGACGCGCTCAAGACAGAGGCGAAATCCGGAAAGCCTGTTTTGGGGATCTGCAACGGCTGCCAGGTGCTCGCGGAAACAGGGCTTGTGCCGGGCATCAAACCGGAGACGCAGCTCGCGCTCGCGCCCAACATCAATCCCTTTGTTTCCGGTTATTACTGCACGTGGGTCAAGGTCAAGCATGTGGGCAAGCGGAACGCCTACAACGCATTCTTCAAGGCTGGCGAGATTCTCGACTTGCCTATCGCGCATGGAGAAGGACGATTCATCAGCGCCGAAAAAGGGCTTATTGAACAGCTCGAGAAGAATGGACAGATTGTCTTCAAGTATTGCAACGCCAACGGGTCTGTCGTGCACGATTTCCCTGTCAATCCCAACGGCGCTGTCGCAAATATCGCGGCGGTCAGCAACGTGAAGGGGAACGTGCTTGCCATCATGCCTCATCCGGAGAGAGCCTTCTTCAAGCATCAGCTCAAGGAGAAGCACATGGCGAATTACGGCGATGCGATGACGCTCGCGCCGGCTGCAAAACTCTTTGAATCGATGCGGGAGTCCTTGAAACGATGAAACTCAAACTGTATGTCGGGCTCAAGATTCCTGATACCACAGCTATCACTGCCATGAACACGCTGCAGCGGATGGGATACACAACAGTTGAGAAGCTTGAACGATTCCTGTACTATGAGTTCGAGACCGCCGACGGCGATTCGCTCAGAGACCGCCTTCCCAAAATCGATTTGCTCGTGAACGCGAACAAGCATTTCGCGATTGTCGCCGCGCCGGGAGAAGAGCCGCACGAAGAGGGGTTTGTGTACGTTCTTGTCAAGAATAAAGGGGAAATGAACGAGGGTCTCCTTTCCACGCTCAAGAATCGCCTAGGGCTCAAGGAAATTCAGTCTGTTTCCGTCGGGACGCTCTGGAAGATGCACATCGCGGATCCGGACCCTAAATCAGTTGCTGAGACGATTGCGAAGGAATTGCTTGCTAGTGTTCATTATCAGGAGTTTGTCGTTTTCTGAACTGATTTTTCATTCCAAAACCTATATAAATCACTGCCGCTCTCTTAAATTCCCAGAATGGTGGTGGGGAAAACGTCTGGGATAGCTTCTTTAGTGCTCAAAGATGGCACTGTCTTTTCGGGAATTTCGTTCGGCGCTCGGACCAGTACTGCTGGCGAGGTCGTTTTCAATACTGGAATGGTTGGATATCCTGAGAGTCTTACGGATCCGAGCTACGCTGGCCAGATTCTCGTTTTGACGTATCCTCTAGTTGGAAATTATGGCGTTCCACCCCACGATGTCGAGAATGGCTTGCTCAAATTCTTCGAGTCTTCCAAAATTCACATCAAAGGGCTCATTGTCGCGGATTACTCGCGCGAGTACAGCCACTGGAACGCAAAGAGCTCGCTCTCCGAGTGGATGGCGCAGGAAGGCATCCCGGGAATCTCAGGCATTGATACCCGCGCGCTCACAAAGAAACTGCGTACGCACGGGACGATGCTCGGGAAAATCGAGCAGCCTGGCAAGACTATCGACTTTTATGACCCGAACAAGGAGAACCTTGTGGCGCAGGTCAGCCCGAAAGAAGTACAAATCTACGGAACGGGCAAGACGCGTATCCTGCTTGTCGATACGGGTTGCAAGAACAACATCATTCGCAGTTTTGTCTCCCGCGGCGCCAAGGTCATCCGCGTGCCGTACGATTACGATTTCACGAAGAAAGCGTACGATGGTCTGTTCATCGCGAATGGACCCGGCGACCCGAAGATGTGCACGGCGACGATTGAGCATCTGCGGCAGGCGCTCGTGCAGGAGAAGCCGGTCTTCGGCATCTGCCTCGGCAACCAACTGCTCGCGCTCGCGTCAGGCGCCGACACGTACAAGCTCAAGTTCGGCCACCGCGGACAAAATCAACCCTGCATTGAGGTTGGGACAAAGCGCTGTTACATCACATCTCAAAATCACGGCTTCGCGGTAGACACCAAGACCTTGCAGAAAGGATGGAAAGAATGGTTCGTCAACGCGAACGACGGGACCAATGAAGGAATTATTCATAGCAACAAACCTTTCTTCTCTGTGCAATTCCATCCGGAAGCGACGCCGGGGCCGGTCGACACGACGTGGCTGTTCGATAGATTCCTGCGCATAGTCAGAGGGGGAAGGTAATGGCATCAGAAGCGATCGATGGCACTAGCCACTGGACCTCGGATGCGCACACGGAGCTTATTAACTCTTATCGTTCCCCCTCTAATGTGGATACTCCCTTATCTTTGAACCTGTGGAATTTTTCTGACCGCATACGTGCCTACTTAAATCCGGACTTCTGTAATCGCCTCTTTGATTCCTCTGGGGCTCACCTTCAATCACTCTCTCAATCACTCCATCTTTCATACCCTTGTGTATGCCATTTGCGAAGAGGGTTATACTCCCTTCCTCTTCCTGTTCTTCGCCAGCTATCGAACCTGTCAGAGATTTCTCTCTCTGCAATTCAAGCTCATGTGACCTCCATTCAAACAAGATCAGGAAAATCAATTACTATTCCTCTTCCGATCAGAGGAAATGCACTTCTTGCTTCATTGGTCGGCCATGTTTTTGGTGACGGATACGTCGGTTCACGTAAGAGACAATTTGAATATTCTAATAAAAACCCATACCTTATTCAAGAAGTAAAAGAAAGCATTTCCTCTCTTTTTGGTATTTCTCCCATCTCTGAAAGAGAAGACAGAATTGAATACCCTTGTATAATCGGAGAAATCCTTTCTTATTTCGGTGCCCCTTTAGCTCCTAAAATATATAGCCATGATCCGGTTCCCGCTTGGGTTTTATCCTCCAAAAAGTACCAACGCTCCTTTTTGAAGGCATTTTTTGATGATGATGGTTCTGTGATGTACAGCCCCAATTATCGCGCTAAAGGCGTTAATCTGTATGTCATTCGGCATGTCCAAGAGGAAGCTACTGTGTTATCACTTCTTGAACAAGTCCGGATAATGCTGTCTGCGTTCGGAGTTCATTCCGGCAAGCCTCTTGTCTCTCGCTATTATACTAAGCGTGATGGAAAACGTGTCGTTGCCTATTTGAACATTACTGATTATGACAGCATCGTTGCATTTAATGCCTGTATCGGGTTGACTACGGGAGCCAAAAACCTAAAACTTCAGGCGCTTGCCTTAAGGGAGATGCGGTACTCCAAAGGGCACGAATCAGCTTTAGAAGAACGGATTTTTCGCTATCTCTTAAAAAAGAAGATGGTCTCAACTGCAGGAATTGCCAAATTTCTCAAAACGCCTGTTCAAAAAATAAAGAAAAAGATGGATCATTTTCTGCGACAAGGAAGGGTTTATATTGTGGGGAGAGTCTCTCCGAACCGTTCTTTTTTGTGGAAACCTATGGAGAAAAAACACATGTGAAAAAACCCAACAAAGTATTGGTGCTGGGCTCAGGTAGCATCAAGATCGGAGAAGCAGGCGAGACCTCCTAAGGCGCCATTTTGACTTCTCCGGATCGCAAGCTATCAAGAGTCTCAAAGATGAAGGAATACACATCGTATTAGTAAACCCCAATATAGCCACTGTGCAAACTTCGGATCACTTGGCCGATCAGGTTTACTTCGTTCCCATTACCCCTTGGAGTGTTGAACGGGTTATTGAACAAGAACGGCCCGACGGAATCCTCCTAAGTTTTGGTGGGCAAACGGCCCTAAACTGTGGCGTGGCTTTAGAAAAGAAGGGCGTCTTCAAAAAATACGGGGTTAAGGTTCTGGGCACTCCTGTCAAAAGTATAGAATATACGGAAGACCGGGAACTCTTTGTCAAAAAGCTCACTGAAATCAACGTTAAGACGCCAAAAGGCAAGGCCTGCACGAATGTCGATGGAGCCTTGAGCGCCGCTAAGGCTATCGGTTATCCTATCATGGTGCGCGTCGCTTACGCTCTTGGCGGTCTTGGCTCGGGGATGTGCAGGAGCGACGCGGAACTCAAGGAGAAGGCGAGCCAGGCCTTCGCGAGCGTTTCGCAGATTCTCGTCGAGGAATACCTCTACGGCTGGAAAGAAGTGGAGTACGAAGTGGTGCGGGACGCGTTTGACAACTGCGTAACGGTCTGCAACATGGAGAATTTCGATCCCATGGGCATCCACACAGGCGAGAGTATTGTTGTCGCTCCAAGCCAGACGCTTTCAAATAGTGAGTACCACAAGCTGCGCGAAATCGCCATCAGAACCATCAGGCACCTCGGAATCGTCGGGGAATGCAACATCCAGTACGCGCTGGATCCGAATTCTGAGGAGTATCGTGTCATCGAAGTGAACGCGAGGCTGTCGAGAAGTTCGGCGCTCGCTTCAAAGGCTACCGGGTATCCGCTCGCTTTTGTCGCGGCGAAGCTCGCTTTGGGCCATGCGTTGACGGATGTGAAGAACTCTATCACACAAGTGACCACAGCGTGCTTTGAACCTGCGCTCGATTATATCGTTGTCAAGATTCCCCGCTGGGACCTGCAGAAGTTCAAGCACGTCCGGCGCGAAATCGGTTCGGAGATGAAGAGCGTCGGCGAGATTATGGCCATTGGAAGAACGTTCGAGGAGGCGCTGCAGAAGGCTCTGCGCATGCTCGGGACTGGCATGGAAGGCCTCGTGTGCAACGACATCGCTTTCGAGAACCTTGAGAAGGAACTTCGGGAGCCGACGGACGAGAGAATCTTCGCGGTGGTCGAGGCCTTGAAACGGGGATATTCGATTGACAAGATACACAACTTCTCACGGATTGACAACTGGTTCCTCTACAAACTTCGAAATATCATTACCTTAGAAAAATCTTTAAGAAAACTCTCGTGGATACGTTTGAATCGCGAGATTCTTCTCTCCGCCAAGCGGACGGGATTCTCGGACAGGCAGATTGCGCTGATTTTCGGGAAGAGCGAGTTAGATGTTCGCGGCCTGCGCAAGAAATTTGACGTTCGGCCGTACCTCAAGCAGATTGATACGCTCGCCGCGGAATATCCGGCGAAGACGAATTATCTTTACCTGACTTACAACGCGCAGGAGAGCGATGTTTCCAGTCCGGGGCAAGTGATGGTGCTCGGTGGGGGGGCGTACCGCATCGGGAGCTCGGTCGAGTTCGACTGGTGCTGTGTCAACGCGGTGATGACGCTCCGCAAACTCGGCTACAAGACGACGATGGTGAATTACAATCCTGAGACCGTGTCGACCGATTACGACATCTGCGACACGCTCATTTTCGACGAAATCAGCTTCGAGGTCATCCGCGACCTCTGGGAGCTTGAGAAACCCTTGGGAGTTCTCCTCTCGATGGGCGGGCAGATTCCAAACAACCTCGCCTTGCCCCTTTGGAAGAGCGGCGTTCGGATTCTCGGCACGAGCCCTGCATCCATCGATGCTGCCGAGGACAGGCACAAGTTTTCCAAACTGCTTGACACTCTCGGCATCGACCAGCCTGCATGGAAAGAGCTTACAACCATTCGCGAGGCGAAACGGTTCGCGAAGAACGTGGGCTATCCCGTGCTTGTGCGGCCGAGCTACGTGCTCTCTGGCGCCGCGATGTCGGTCGCTTACAATGACGAGACTCTTGAGGCGTATCTGCACCTCGCTTCCAAGGTGAGCAAGGAGCATCCGGTAGTCGTTAGCAAATTCATCACCGGGGCGAAGGAGATTGAGATTGACGCGGTGGCTTCGAAGGGTGAGCTCGCGTGCTGGGCCATTTCCGAGCACGTCGAGAACGCGGGCGTGCATTCCGGCGACGCGACGCTCGTGCTTCCGCCGCAGCGCCTCTATCTCGAGACGACGCGCAGGATAAAAACGATTACCAAGGCCATTGCCGCTTCGCTTCGCATCACAGGGCCCTTCAACATCCAATTCATCGCAAAAGACAACCAAGTGAAAGTGATTGAATGCAACCTGCGCGCGAGCAGGAGCTTTCCCTTTGTTTCGAAAGTCTTTCGCGTCAATTTCATCGACGTTGCGACCAAAGCGATGATGGGCAAGGAACTTCCTAAGATAGAGAAGAGCGCTTTCGAATTGGATTATGTAGGGGTTAAGGCGCCGCAGTTCTCGTTTTCCAGGCTCAAGGGCAGCGACCCTATCTTGAGCGTTGAGATGGCTTCGACCGGGGAGGTCGCGTGCTTTGGCGACGATTTGCATGAGGCGTTCCTGAAGGCCTTCCTTTCCGTCGGGTATACGTACCCTCGCAAGAGCATCCTTCTGTCAACAGGGGTTCCCGAGAGCAAGGCGGAGCTTCTCGAGCCCTGCAGGCGGCTCCAGCTGAGAGGCTATCGGCTCTACGCGAGCGCGGGAACGCAGCAATATCTAAGCCAGAACGGCGTGAAATGCGCGATGCTGCACTGGCCGCTGAGCGGCGAGAAGCCGAACATCATGGATGTCATCCGCGAGCGCAAGGTCGAGCTCGTCATCAACATCCCCAAGTCGCTCGACAGGAAAGAGCTTTCCAACGACTACCAGATTCGCAGGGCGGCTGTTGACTTTAACGTGCCCCTCATCACTAATACGCAGGTCGCGAAGCTGTTCTTGGACAGCATCCTGTCCCGAAGGGAAAAGGATTTAAAGCTCAAGCCGTGGCACGAGTACCGATAGCATGACAAAATACATTTTTGTGACGGGTGGCGTGATTTCCGGAGTCGGGAAAGGCGTGACTACAGCGTCTCTCGCTAAGCTCCTTCAGTCCTGCGGCTTTAAAGTCACAGCCGTCAAGATTGACCCGTACCTCAATTATGACGCCGGCACGCTTCGGCCCACTGAGCATGGCGAAGTGTGGGTGACGGACGACGGCGGGGAAATTGACCAGGATTTAGGGAACTATGAGCGCTTTTTGGGAATTGATTTGTCCAAGAAGAACTGCCTGACCTCCGGGCAAATCTACAAAACGATTATCGACCGGGAGCGCAAGGGCGAATACCTTGGCGAAACCGTGCAGTTCATTCCTCACGTTCCTGAGGAAATCAAGCGCAGGATTGTTGACGCGAGCAAGGGCTTTGACATCGCGATTGTCGAGATTGGCGGCACTATCGGAGACTTCGAGAACATTCCCTTCTTGTTTGCCGCGAAGCGGCTTGAGAGAGACCTGGGCAAGGAGAATGTGCTGTACGTGCTTGTTACGTACCTTCCGATTCCTTCCCACATGGGCGAGATGAAGACCAAGCC
>JAUSJW010000101.1 GCA_030647105.1 Nanobdellota archaeon
ATGATGTGCTCGACCTGAGCAGACCCATCCAAAAGAGCGGAAAGTTCGCCGTCTTGACATTCAAGGATGTCCAAGGAAAGGAGGTGTTCTGGCACTCCAGCGCGCACCTGCTCGCGATGGCTGTCCTCGATTTGTGGCCCGAGACAAAGCTCACCATCGGCCCGCCAATTGAGAACGGGTTCTACTATGATTTCCAGCGCGAGCACCCGTTCACGCCGGAAGATTTAGAGAAAATCGAAAAAAAGATGGAAGAGTGGCGCGAGAAAAAGCTGCCTTTCGAGCGCTCGGTCGCTCCGTACAATGAAGCAAAAAAACTCCTCAAGCACAACACGTTCAAGCTTGAAATCCTTGAAGAATACAAGGACACGGAACTTTCGTTCTACAGCAACGGCGACTTCTGCGACATGTGCCGCGGTCCTCACGTGCCCCACACCGGTTATCTAACGGCGTTCAAGCTCACCAAAGTCTCGGCGGCCTACTGGAGAGGCGACGCCTCAAAGGAGAGTCTGCAAAGAATCTACGGTATCTCCTATCCCGACAAAAAAGAGCTCAAACAATATCTCGAATTAATCGAAGAGGCGAAGAAGCGAGACCACAGAAAGCTCGGCTCAGAGCTCCAGCTCTTCGCGTTCAATGACATTTCCCCAGGCTCCGCTTTCTTCCTGCCGAAAGGCGCGCTAGTGTTTAACGCGCTCACCGATTTCATCCGAAAGGAGTATCGCAAGCGCGGATACAAAGAAGTCGTCACTCCCCTCATCTACGACAAGTCGCTCTGGGAGCAATCGGGGCATTGGGCGCACTATAAGGAGAACATGTTCCTATTGATGATGGACGGCCGCGAGGCCTCGCTCAAGCCCATGAACTGCCCGAGCCACTGCCTCATCTACAAGATGCACGCCCATTCGTACAAGGATTTGCCCCTCAGAATCGCTGATTTCGCGATGCTGCACCGCAACGAGGCGAAGGGCGCTTTAGGCGGCCTGACGCGCGTGCGCAAGTTCTCACAGGACGACGCGCATATTTTCATCGCGCCTGAGCAGATGCAGGAAGAGCTGTCGCGGGCGATTGAGTTCACGCGCTTTGTCTACGAAGACGTATTCAAATTCACATTCGAGACCAATTTGTCCACGCGCCCCAAAGAAAAGATGGGCACCGACGAGCAGTGGGACAAGGCGGAAGACGCGCTGAAGAAAGCGCTCGACAATGCGAAGCTCAAGTATACACTCAATGCGGGCGACGGCGCGTTCTATGGGCCGAAGATTGACTTCCGAATCAAGGACGCGCTGAACCGCGAATGGCAATTGGCGACGGTTCAGCTCGATTTCCAGCTGCCTGAGCGCTTCGGGCTTGAATATATGGGCGAAGACGGCAAGGCGCACCGGCCCGTCATGATTCATCGGGCGCTCCTCGGTTCGCTTGAACGCTTCATCGGCATCCTGGTCGAGCATTTCGCCGGACGTTTCCCCTTATGGCTCGCGCCAGTGCAGGTGAAAGTCGTGACGGTCGCTGACACGTTTGTACCCTACGCGAAAAAAGTCGTCGCGGAGCTTGAGAAGCACGATTTCCTTGTGGAGCTCGACGACCGCTCGGAGAGCATCCCGAAGAAAGTCAGGGACGCGCAGCTTGAACAGGTTCCAGTTATCATCACCATCGGCGAGAAAGAGCAGCAGAACGACACCGTCGCTCCGCGAACGCTCGATGGCAAAATAAAGTTCGGCATGAAGCTGGAAGAGTGCGTCGAATGGCTGAATAAGAATCGCGAGAAGAAAGAGACTTCGATTTCTGTAGGGTAAACCCGGAACTCTTCCGAGCACTGGACATCTTCTCCGCGCGCGGCGTATATAAAGGAACGAGGGGACCTAAAGGAGATGAGATTCCCCATTGAGAACATCAAGCTGAGTCTTGCCGATATCCAAAAAGGGTTGAAGCTACCAGAATCTCCGTCTGAAATGCTCGCTGAGGAAACTGGATGGCATCTCGGCGATGGGAGCATGAATGTCTACAAAAATAGAGACAAAGAGAGGGGGTTCTATCAACTTCGTGGGCATCGCGTTGATGATAGGGCGCATTATTTTAAGAGGATAAAGCCATTCTTCAAAGAGTTATACAATATTGACGTTCATATTCGGGAGATGCCTGCTACAGGGGTTTTAGGGTTTCAAATTTGGAATGACGCGCTCGTTGAATTTAAACATAACTGCCTTGGACTGCCATTGGGATGGAAAAGGGAGGTGCAGATTCCTGACTGGATAATCGGGGACAAGTCTTACTTTTTCGCGTTTCTGAGAGGGCTGTTTGACACAGACGGGTGCGTTTATCTAGAAAAGAAGGGGGGCAGTCTCTATCCAAGATTAGAAATTGGCACGGCGGACAAGAAGTTTGCGGAGGAGATCCATGGCACGGCTCAAGGCTACGGGCTCAACCTTCGGATACGCTGCCAGATCAGGAAAGAACAGAATTGGAATAATCTCTATAATCTCCGGTTAAATGGGAAGTCCTCCTTTTTTAAATGGAAAGAATACATAGGCACCGCCAACCCAAAGCACCAAGAGAAAATGAATAAGTGGGAAAATCAAAGAAAAAAGAGTGGCCCTGCGGAGATTTGAACTCCGGACCTTCCGATTTCTTTCATTCGTTATTTTTTACTGCTAACGAACGATATCAGTCGGAAACTCCACCAGGCTAAGCTACAGGGCCGCGCCTCCACTCGGATTTGAACCGAGGACCTTGTGATCTCTTCGACCTTGCGGTTCCCCGAGCTTACGATGGGTATCGTGCTCGGGCGTGGCGCTTTACGCGCCACTCCGCACTCGACTGTCGGAACAGTCGGTCGTAACAGTCACACGCTCTAACGGCTGAGCTATGGAGGCAAACCCTCTCAGGGATGCCGGGGCATTTAAAAAGGTTACTCCAAAAGGAAAGGGAGTTTTAGGAGCGCTTCTTGCGCCTAAATACCGCGAATAATGCGAGAATCATCGCGAGCGAAAGCAGGCTCCACGCGATAACCTTCGTCGCGCGGAATTCCTGCCCTTTCTCGAGCGAAATCGCGCCGACGACCGCGTTCTGCGTATTTTTGATTCTGAGGGAAGAAAGTTGAGGTGAATACGCGAGCACAAGCGCGAAGTCCGTCTGCTGCAAAACAACAGGCCCGCCGGAAAGTTCGCCCTTCTCATCGCTCCCCTCAGCGATGAAGACATTCGGCGCGTCGAAGAGGAACGACTGCAAAACAGCTCCCTTCTTGTCCAGCGCCTCGAGCCGGTAGCCGCTATCAGGCTGCAATTTTCTGTCCGGGGCAAAGCCGTATTTCACGACCTGGTCCGCGAGCGTGATGTTGCCGCGATCGTAGTGCAGCTTCACGATAAGCACAGGTCCCGCCGCCGCGGAAGCGGAAGCGACGAGCTAAAGGAGCATCAGCAAGACGAGAGGCTTACTCATAGCGGTCAAGCCTCTGCTGGATTTCCTGTGTTCCTACGGGCCCGAATTCCGAAGAGGCGAGATCGCGCATGATGCTCGTAGGGGTAGCGCGGAAGTAGGAATCGAGGCTACAGCCCTGGAAGCATCCCGCCCCTGAAACACCACTCCAACTTGAGCAGGGCGCGGACGCGCAATTGGGATAGTCGCCTGGATTGAACCTTCCCGCGAAATATGCGGCGTCCACATACTCGTCGGCGAGGCCGAAGATGTGACCAAACTCGTGCGCGATGACAAAGGACCTGTCCGCTGTGTTGAGTTTCACGATGCCGTTCGCTGTCGAGCTGCGCACTGGGCGGATGAAGTCCGCGACGAGAGACCGGTCAACGAGAACAATCGCGTAATCCAGCGGGCAGGCAGACGCCGCAATCTGCACCTTGAAGGGATCGCACGAGATATAGTCGCCCATCTGGCAGGAGACAGGCGTGGAAACGCGATACACATTGAACTTCATCCGGTTTTCCGAGAAAGGCGCGAAGGAAAGCAGGATATTGTTCGCGTATCGCGACACTTCCTTGGAGAACGCCTCCTCCCCATAGCCTGAGCCGAGGAAGACCAGGTCTATTTTCTCTTCCGGGGAGCCACTCTGCAGAACCGTCGTGCATTTCGCCATCCCTGCGCCGCGAATCAGCGTCCCCTTGCCCGTGGACTCCAAGTCGAGGCTCACGGCGTTTTGCTTGACCGGAAAGCAAAGCGGATTTTGGGAAAACGAGACCTTGTCGAGCGCGAAAGGCGCGTAATCGGTTTTTTCTTTAAGGAAAAGAGTATGCTGGGTATCGTCAGCGAAGAGTTGCGTGAGTTCGACGTTGCTGACTGGGTCGGATGGCGTTTGGGAATCAAAAAAACAGACCTCTGAAACAGTCCCAGGCACAGAGAAACTCGCGTTCGACGCCGAGCCCTTGCCCTGCGCGCCCTGCTGGAGGACTTTCGCCTGCAGACTTGAGACGAAAATCTGAACGTCCGCGTCCGCCTGCCGCTGCCCAACTTCATGCACCGATTTATAGGAGAGCGCGATGGCGCCGAGCAAGAGGAGCGCGATAAAATAGTACAAGAGCTGCGACTGCCCTCTTTTTTGCATGGACCTGCTGAAGATGGAGGTTATTTAAAGACTTCGCCCGTGATGCTTCTAAGCATGTGCGCCGTCACTTTGATGTCGACGAACTCTTTCAAGGGCAGTCTCCCTTTGATGCCCACAACGAGCGGATACGAGCCGATTTGCCTTCCAAAAGTCGTGTTGCCGTCGTAGATTTCTGTCCGAACGTCCTTGAGGACATGGCCCAGGGGGACGAGGTTACGAAGCATCGGCATGTCGACCTGGTGCCGGATTTCATCGCGCCACTTCCAGTAATGCTTCTTGTTCTTCTTGAGGAATTTCAGCCCCGCGCGCTCCTGCAGCCGCGTTCCTTCGAAGACGACGACCTGGCGCACGTTGATTCTTCTCACTAATAGCCCGTCATCGAGGATTTTCTTGAGCCACCTCATATTGTGCTCGTGCGTCGCCTTGCTCTCGCCCTCTAATCCAAAAATAATGTTGATGCCGGGGAGGTACTTGGGCATTCCGTTTTCACCGCGCTCTTTTCCAAGTCGGTTGATTTCAGCTACAGCGCGATAAGCGTCTTCCGCTGAGCAGTTCAGCTGGTTGGCTTCCACGACAGCGGGGTCAAAGCTCTCGACGCCAAACGCCGCGACGTTGCCCGGCGTGCAGTACTTGACGATGGCTTCGGTAGTCTTTATCCCTCGCGGCGTGAGGACGTTATTGGGAATCACATTATCGATGTGGAAGGTGCGCCACTTGAAGTCGTGGTTGATTTCTTCAACTAATTTGTCCGGACTCGGCAAATCATAGAAGCAGCTTTGCTTTCCGAGGCGGAGGTCGCGAACGCCTGCGGCGTACAACGCTTCTGTTTCTTTGACAATATCTTCTCTCTTTCTAAACATCAACTTGCTCTTGATGGGCTCGGTGCAAAAGTTGCAGCCCTTGCTCGTGCATCCCCTGCCCGATTCTATTTCGACGATTCTGTAGTCGGGGAGTTGCACGACAAGCTGGGCGCCGAGAACCGCGTACGAAGCGACCTTGGGGAAGGGAAACTGGAACGGCCGGATTTCGTCGAACAGGCTCATATCCGCTTTCTCGAAGGTCTTGCCGCCTTCCAGCGACGTGCCAATCACTGCTGGCCCCGTTAGGACTTTGCGGCACTTCAGGTTCTTCACTAAAGAAATGACTTCGTGCAAGGTTCCGGGAATCGCGGAGAGGTATTTGCCAGGAACATGCACTCCTAAAACAATAATCAACTCAGTTGTCTTCTCGAGAATCTCCCGAATATTCGAATAATTTTTTGTGAGGTTGTAGACGCGGATGTCGGTCGTCATCTTCTCATGAAAATCGCCTTTATAGAAAATATGCGCGCGCAGGTCATCAATAGTGAGATAAGAGGGAATCTCTCCCGTCTCTTCGACCACCTTCCCGAAGACGTAGCGCGGATACGTTCCCAAATAAGGAGGAACGCCGAGACCCGCGGGCTCGTCGGTGTAGCAATCTAAGATAGTGATAGCCATGAGAAAGAAAGAAGCGCAAGTGCCTTAAAAAGGTTTAGTCAGGAAAGAGTCAGCCGAACCGGGCAATGGTCCGATCCCGTAATCTCGCTCAGAATCTCGCACTTCTTTATTTTTGGCATCAGCCGTTTTGAAGCGATAAAATAATCAATGCGCCAACCCGCGTTCGTCGCACGCGCGTTCGTACGGTAGCTCCAGTAAGTATAATTGCCCGGCTCCTTGTTGAACTGGCGGAAGACGTCGACGAAGCCTTCGTTCAATAACGCTTCAAAGCCGTCGATTTCCTGCTGCGTGTACCCAGATGTCTTGTTATAATTTGCCTTCGCGTTCTTGAGGTCGATGTCCGTGTGCGCGACGTTCAGATCGCCGCAGAGAATGACGGGCTTTTGTTTGTCGAGTTTCTTGAGATAGCTGGTGAATGCATTGTCCCAGGTGCCGCGATACGGAAGGCGCTTTAATTCCACTCCTGAATTGGGAACATACACATTCACAAGAAAAAAATCTTCAAATTCCAAAGTGATTACACGGCCTTCCTTGTCGTGCTCCGGAACGCCGATGTCGTACGTCGCTTTGAGAGGCTTGACCTTGGTGAAAATAGCTGTCCCCGAGTACCCGGGCTTTTCGGCGGCGTTCCAGAACACCGTGTAGCCGTCGGATGTCATCTCCACCTGGTCCCGCTTGGCCTTCACTTCCTGCAAACAAACAAGGTCAGCCTCCTCATTGTCGAAAAAATCCTTAAAGCCTGACTTTATCGACGCGCGCATCCCGTTGACGTTAAAGGTGACGATTCTCATCCTGAGATTGAAACGTCGCAACTTCAAAAAGGTTGCGGTCTTAAAAGAAGAATAAAAATTAAAGAAAAAATTACTCGATGAACAGCTCGTTCCTCGTGTATCTGAGCTTCGGACCCTGCGTGTCTGCGGCCTTTCCGAACGTCGCGATGCAGACCGGGTGCAGGTACGCCGGAAGCTTGAGAATCTTCTTGTACTCGTCGGGCGAGAAGCCTTCCATCGGACAGGAGTCAAAGCCCAGGGATTTCGCGCCGTTGATGGCGTTGCCGAGCGCGAGATAGCATTGGCGCTTTGCCCATTCGGTATAGGCTTCCTTGCTACGTTTCGTCAAATCTCCACGCATCATGCCGCCGTACGTCTTGATTCTGTCTTCGGGCATCCCCGCTTGTTTCATCATGCGTTCATACCCTTTGATGCGCTCTTCCGCGCGGTCGTCGGCGCAGAACACGAGCAAGTGGGAGCAGGTTGTGATTTGCGGCTGGTTCCAGCTTGCCGGAGCGAGCTGCGCCTTGACGTTCGCGTCAGTTATTGAGACGATGCGATACGGCTGCAGCCCATAAGAACTGGCTGAGAATCGAATGAGTTCGAACAACGCGTCCACATTCTCAGTTGTGAGCTGCTTGCCGTCGAATTTCTTTGTAGCGTAACGTCTTTTGACAATCTCTTTGAATTCCATCGTTTCACCCGTATATCGGATATCCGACAAGTATATATGGCTTTCGGATTAGTTCAGAATATCCTCAATCGGCTTCTTCTTCGCCGTCTTCGCGATTTTCTCGAGGTCGACGCCCAAATCCTTCAAAGCCTTGACGTGCATTTGCATCAGCTGCTCGACAATGCCGAGCATGCGCTGCAGCTCTTCTCTTTCCTTAGCCAATGTCGTGAGAGCGCCCTTGTGGAACCCGACTTGCTCGTCCTTGCCAACAGTTGAGGTCATAGGGACTCCAAGCGGAGACCTGTTTTAAAAAGATTCCGGATTTCGTTTCCAAAAGCCGGAAAGCCTCCGGAAAAAACGGGCAAACGTAGTTATACCCGCGTTCCCCTTTTTGGGGCATGGAAGATACGTTGCCTGAGGACCTTCAAGCGTACGGAGGGGGTCCCAAATGAAAGAACAGGGAAAAAGAGCAGGGCACGCGCTATTTTTTAGGATTAAAAGCAGTCTTATATCCGGGGTTTGTCTTTGGCCTGTACTTATTGGGGTATTGAATATCAGTTTTAACTGCATGCGAAACTTGTTTAAAAAGTTTGAAAACGTCGTAGGGCTTGTCTATGTTTCTTAAAGTATAAGGCCTTTGAACGGGTCCATACCTGCCAGAGGTGAACGAACCGGCAGTTGAGATTAATATACTTCCAGAATTGCCGCCAAACAGGTTATCAAATAAACCTACATTAACTTCGGCATTTGTTATCTGGTCAAAATCGACCATTTCAAAGTCTCTGCCAATTAAACCTTTCTGGAGCAATACTCGTTTATTTGTAATCGCGTAGTAGACGTGTTTATAGACAAGAATTTGATAGAGAGGAATACCAAAAACTAACACGATTCCGACCCAGAAGTGGGGTAATAAGAAGATTCCCCAACCGAGAAGACCTCCCCGCGTTATGTTGATAGCGGCAATTACAAGAAAAGGAATTAAAAAAAGCATCCAGAACAATCCAAAGAGGGTGGTGAGTAGTGAACCGCCAAGCAGAAACGGCCAGAAATTGGGTTTTCCTTCCCATAACACCGTTTCATTTTTGTCTAATACTTTGTCTAACTCTTTC
>JAUSJW010000105.1 GCA_030647105.1 Nanobdellota archaeon
CTGATCCGGGCATCGCATCCGGTGGAAGAGACTGAGATTCATAGGTTCCCCGGTCATTAGTTCCACCGGTATAATGGGTTACCCCATCAGAGGTTACATAATATTTCCCCGGATAGGGAAGATTAGTGCGGGAATCCGTTCGGGTGTAAGAAAAATCATCATCTGTAGACGGTTGCAAGTTGAGTAGCCGACCATTCTGATAAGCCTCTCCAACGGGGGTATACACTACCTTGGATCCTGAAGATCCTGAATTGATAGCCTCGCCTTCGGTTTTTGTCTGCGCTCTGCTCACAATCGTCTCCCCGCCGGTAGTGGGCTTCTTTGGGTCGGTCACCTGCCTCTGCTCCCTCGATGCGATGGAGTTTGTCATCGCTTCGATGGCTTCGGAATCGCTCTTGCTGTTGGAGCCCAAGCGGTTGTCGGACTCCTCGAAGCCGAGCGCTTCGCAATCAGGCTCGCTGAAGGTGTCCGAAACCCACTCCTTGGCTGCCATCACCGCCTGGATACGGCCGGGAATATTTATCGCGTTGTAGAAAATGAAGAAGCAGGTCATGGTTTTTTCCCCTATATTTTTTTTAAGCCACTCCTTAACTTGGCTCACAATAAAGTTTGCCACAAGCTTAATCACGATGCCCACAATCGCTTTCATGAGCGCCCCCTCGAAATACATACAAGTGGACTCATCGAGCATCCTCTCGCAGGCTTCAATACTCTGCCCTGCCTTGCACGCTTGCTTGACACAACAGTTGTGGACTTGGTAGATCGTTTTGAGCTTGCGGAGATTGAACATGATTGCCACGGGGCAGAGGCAAGCTACCGCGGTATAGATACTTTCAAACGCGTCAATCTCGATTCCCGCAGGCATAGTAATAGCTGAACCGCAGATGTCTCCAGCGGGCTTTCCGCCATTGCAGCAGGCGCAGGTTCCCAGCGCGTTTGCTATAAGCAGAGGGTAGAATCCTTTGATATTTCCCCAAGCTTTCCATACCCCGCTCAGGCCCTGGCAAACGCCTGCCTCCCCGATGATGCTCCAGCAGCAATCCGTGTGCCCGAAAATGAGGCTAATCGCGTCGAGAACCGTATCGACGAGATTGATAATGGCGCTGATAGCAAAAAGAATCGCCGCGGCCGCTTCTATCGTCTTCACCGCGCCGTTATCCATAAAGTCGATGAAGCTCTGCCCCGCGTCTGCCTTGCCCTCGCATTGCACGCCGATGACTTCTGGGTCTTCCCCAACGCCGGGAGCGTCTTGCACGGCCGCAACGGGTTGCGCCGCCAGAGACACGCTAAAAAGAGGAATGCTCACAGACAGGAGAATCATCAACCACGCTTTTGTTTTGAGGAAGCGGTTCATTTGAGTCGGGGCCTCAGCAGCGCTTGCAGTTCCTCTTTTTCAATTCTGCCGTTTACTTTTGTTCCAACCGTCGCCGGGTCGCAATCCGCGTCAAAATACTGCTGGTTGAACACCGCCGCGCCCTCCTCATTGAGCGCCCGCCCCTGGTTGAAGATGTCGATAGATTCCGCGTCGGTCTCGATAGGGACATACAAGACAAGCGTATGCGCGCTCCGGAGCGCTTCATAGGCAAAAGAAGCGGGCTCCCCATAGGCGCCATACACATGCGGCCCTTCGTAGGGCCCTTCTTTCGTCGGGCTGACCGGCTCACCGTCTACCTCGCTGTTGGGGAACTTGACCGTTCCTGTAACAATTGACTTGAAGATATACTCCCCCGAGGTCATATCCGCAATCTTCTGGTCTGGATAATTGATGATGATTGGCGTGGAGCTGTGCTCGCCGGTGATAATGATGCTAAAGCGTGTACCCGGGTCGAAAGCAATAGTTTCAACGTCGTTAACCTGCACTCCGCAGAGCTTTTGCTGGAAGAGTTCGCGGATAGAAACGGTTTTGACTTCGACATTGAGGTGGCGGATGGGTTCCAAGGCGAGAGAAATCTCCTTCGCGGGCGTATCTGTGAGCATGGTTTGAACCGATTTTCCTTTCCGGTAACCGCTCACGATAGCGGAAACCACCCCATTAACGCAAATGGGAAACGGCGCCTCCATGCGCCCGTCTTTAGCGGCGCCTATTGGGCATTCGCCGGTGACGCAGGAGTAGAACACCGTGCCGTTCAGAGGCGCGCCCGTGTCCCGATCTGTGAGAGTAATGGTTTGCGGCTGGTTCGTGCGCTGTTCAGATTCGCAGTAGGAAGGCCCGAGAGCGGACTGGTCGAACTCTGCAAGTAACGCAGGTAGAGTCTCAAAGTAGGCAGGGGTTCCAGTGCACTTTCTCGCCTGGTTGCCGCAGATGTGGACACCAAGCGCGAGAGGCATCTCGAACCGTTTTGTGGGGTCAACGGTTTTCCCTTCAAGATTGAGACCGGGATTGGGGGAATAAACAATCGTGCTAATCACCGGGAATTTCAGGGTATACTTGAACTGGTAGCGCACGTGGCAGAACATGGGCAGCGAGGGAATGCCCGAAGAGCTATGCGTATCTGGCTTAATGGTTTTCCCGCTGCGGGGGGTAATGTCAAAGATGAAATCGCCCTCATGTCCCAGCCTGAAACGCACTTCACCCGGCTGATGTTTTCCGAGGAGGTCATGGGTAAGGCTCCGATAGGTGCCTGCCCCAATCTCAGACGCGCCCTCAGGGATGGAGTCGCCATACCCCGCGACCTGGATAAAGGGGACATTTCTTCTGAAGTTTTCCTCGAGTGCCTGCTGCACCTTCGAGAACTCCCAGGTGACTTCATCGCATTCCTCGCCAGCGGAAGTGTGGGTGATAGGCGGAAGGTTCTTAGTGCTTTCCCTGCCATCGAACGCGTACAGCATGAGGATATTCTTGATATCGTGCTCAAGATAGTAGTGATAATACTCCTGGAAGGTGAGCTCCATGGCCATCATCAGCACTTCCCGGAAATCAATGGGGAGGCGGTAGATGAACTCCTCCTCCTGGAAGGTTTCTGAGTTCTTAGAGAGTTTCAGGGGGTACTGGAGGCGGACGGTAACCTCATCTGAAAGCTCCACGGTGGTCTGAGGGACGCCGAGCTCGACCGCGTACCCCTGCGCCTCGAAAGAAGACAGCCCATGAGCGCAACGCTGGATGCTTTCAGTGATGTACTCAGCTAGCACGCCTTCTATATACAGAGGCGGAGGGATAGCCATACGGTCATCGCTGTCGAGCCAGAAGGGAAGGTCGTTGCCTGAACCCGCGGGGTCGATGACAACCGTCTTGAGGCCTGCCCGCTCGACAATCTGATGGTAGTTTGGATCCTTGATATGAATGGTCTTGACCCCGGGTGGAAGGTCGATATACCCACCTTGGAGGCGCAGAATCTCGACGCCGTTCACCGTCGCTTCGCGAATGCAGGAGTCCATGAACTGCCTGACTTTCTGCTGGCCCGCGGACTGAGGCTGGCCCGGAATCTCGGTCAGGAGTTCAGGCGCGGTTTGCTGCCTGACAACCAAGAAGACTCCCGCCGCGATAACGAGGACTACACCAAGAATAACAAATAGCGTAACCTGCCCCCGATGCATACCCCTCTTTCAGAGGAGAGGTATATAAGCTTTTCCCGAAGACGGATAGCAGCCCTCTAGGAGCCGCCAGACCTTGCAAAACATTTATATAGCGTCTTCCGGGAAAGAGGGCAGAGGGGTTATGGACTTACGCAGCTACATTCAACAGCTTCTGCAGCAGGGCTACCAGCCCGCGGCGATAAAAGAGATGTTGCTCAAATATGGGTATCCTGAGCAGCAGGTCGACCGGGCGCTGTATACTGTCGAGGTCAAGCACACACACCATCTCGCGCCGGCTGTGCTGGCCGTTCTCGTGCTGTTGATTGTCGGAACCGGAACGGTAGGGTATTTCCTCTTCACGCAGTCTTCTCAAGGCGTGCGTCCGGGAGAGCTGCTCGATGTTTCTGTCTCCGCTCCTTCCCCGGCGGCTCCGGGCTCAAGCCTTCCGCTCACCATTTATTTATCAAATATGGGAAGCAAAGGGCGATACGATGTGCTTGTGCGCGCGGAAATCAGAGACAGCGCGGGCAAGATTCTCGCTGTGAAATCTGAAACCGTGGCGCTCGAGACCTCTAAAACACATTCCCTTTCATTATCGATTCCCCCTGACGCTTCGGGGCGCGCGACGGTTGTTGTGACCGCTTCCTACGCGAGTAAGACAGCGGAAGCTGAACAGCAAATCTCCATCGCTCAGCCCTCGGCTCAACAGGCCACGTGCTATGACGGCATCCGAAACCAGGCTGAAGAAGAGGTGGACTGCGGCGGCTCCTGCCGGCCGTGCAAGGAATGCCCGCTCAGCTGCGATGATTCCAATTCCGCGACCATCGACTACTGCGGGTCCACTACCAATTATGAATGCAGACATGATACTCAAGCCGTGTGCGGGGACAGCTCGTGCCAACCGAGCGAGAGCACCTCCTCCTGCCCCGGCGACTGCCCGCCAGCCAACACGCCCTGGGAAGAGATGGAGCGCATTAAACAAGTTCAGGACCTGAACGAAGCCCGGCAACAGTGCCAGACGCTAGGCATCTACACAGATAAATGCCTGCAGAACATCGGGCAGATTCACGCCGACGCCTCCACCTGCGGAATGATTACCGACGAGTTCCCCCGGGACAAGTGCTTTGATAGCGTGGCAAAGAGCACCAAGGACAAGGTGCTCTGCGAGCAGATTTCAAAGGAGAACCGGAGAGACACTTGCTATATCACCTTCGCTTTGGATGGCGATTATACCGTTTGCGAGATGCTCGCGGACAAATATTTGAAGAACAGCTGTGATTCGTTGAAGATGGCTTCGGCGTCGCAGGCCAGGGCTGCAGCGATGCCACAGAGTCAAGAGTTCAACCAAGAAACACCTACTTCTTAACGCCTACTTTACCGGACCTTCCTTGATTCTCTCGGCAACGACTTCTTTTCCTGTTGCATTTAATTGGAAGCCGTTCGCGAACGCCTTTCCGTTTTTTACTTCCAGCTTGACTTTCTGGAATTCTTCGTACTTGATTTGCGCCGCGCTGTTTTCGAAGCCTTCAATTCCTACCGAAGTTCCGACGGGAGCGTCACAAGTGAGGACTCCGAGAACTCCGCCTTCTTCTCCCGCGAGCAGCATGCCCTGGCTTTCGAGTCCGCGCAGTTTCGCGGGCTTGAGATTGGTGACGACAATGATTTTCTTGCCTTTGAGTTCCTCGAGCGCGTAGTGCGCGCGGATGCCAGCTACTATTTGGCGGCGCTGGTCTCCTAGACTGACGCTGAGAACCACCAGCTTGTCCGCTTCGGGGTGCGGGTTGGCTTCGATGATTTCGCCAACGCGGAGATTGAGCGCAAAAGAAGGCTTTTCCTGAAGAAGAGGACAGGTTCCGCCATTGAACTTGACAATCACTTCGCAGGTTCTTCGTACGGCCTGCTTGAACACATCTGGAGGGATAGCTCGATTGCCAAACGCGACAAGAACAATATTTCTTGAGTCTGATGAAGTGGCTGTTTGGGCGCATTGCTTGGAAAACCTGCCGATGACTTTTTCATCGTCGACATAGATGAGCTCTCTTGCGGGAACCTGCTCTTTTTCTCCGCCGAGAGGAAGGAACGTCTCGTTTCTTGATAGGCGTACATGGATATCCCCCTTCAGCGTATCCGCATCGTGCGTCGCCATGCAGATTCCCGACTCCAGCGAAATCGTGTTATATGCATCGACCGCCGTGTTAATCTGTGGAAGCTTACCTTTTGTTTTTACGAGCGAGATGAGATTTGCGACAGCGTTGGGATACTTGCTTGAATCGACGCCTGTCTTGAGGTCAATCTCGTGATATTCAGATAAGATGGAGGTATCTTCGCACACCTTCACGGTTTTCTTGAACCTTTCGAGGCCTTCGTGTTTTTTCTTGACCGTCACGCCGTTGATATGCGCGATGGCGACCTGCACGCCTAACTCTTGGACCTCCTTGTCCAATTTCAGATGGACTGTCCGCGCAGCGTTCGCGATTGTGGATTCCTCTTTCGCATCCATTTTCTCGAGAATGATTCTCGGTTTTGAGATGCGATGGTTCTTGAGATTGAAATTCACGTCTTTCCATTCCGGCTGGAGGTCGAGCTGGCTTTGGATTCCCTTCGCGTAGACGGGAAGAATCGGCGAGAGGAGTACTGAGAGAATCTTGACGATATTGACGCAGCTGCCGACGATGCGCTGGGCGCGCGCTCTGTCTTCCTTCACAAGCTTCCACGGCTCATTGTCCTGGAAGAACTTGTTGCCTAAGGAACTAATTTCTAAAATGCCCTGCACCGCTTTCTTGAGGTTCAAGGATTCGTAATCTTGTTTTACTTGCTCCGCTAGTTTGATGATTTCCGCGAACGTTTCGTCTTCCTCGATGTCCTGGAAGGAAGAATCAAAGTTGCGCTCGAGGAAGGAGAGGACGCGGTAGCAGAAGTTGCCGATGTTCGCTACCAGTTCGTTGTTGACGGTCTCCTGGAAATCCTTGAAGTCGAGGTTGATGTCGGCGAGCCTTGTGGTGAGGGCTTTCGCGTAATAGAATCTCAAGTACTCGGGATTGTGCGTTTTCAAAAAGTCCTTCGCGGTGAGGAAGGTGCCGCGGCTCTTGGACATCTTTTCCCCGTTGACCGTTAGGAAGCCGTGGACATTGATGCTGTCAGGCGTCTTGTACCCCGCGGCGATGAGCATGGCGGGCCAGAAGAGGAAATGGAAATAGATGATGTCTTTTCCGATGAAATGGAGAATCGTTGATTCCTCGCTCTTCCAGTAGTCTTTTTCCGCGTCTCTGCCGTGCTGCTTGCAGTAGTTCGCTGTCGAGGCGATGTAGCCGATGGGCGCGTCGAGCCAGACGTAGTAATACTTGTTTTCTTCTCCGGGAATCTTGAAGCCGAAGTAGGGGCCGTCTCTTGAGATGTCCCAGTCCTGCAAGCCCTCGTTTATCCACTGGCTCACGGAATTGACGATTTCTGGCTGGAGGTTCTTGTTCTCGTTGAGCCATCCCTTGAGCTCGTTTGAGAGGCTGCTCAATTTGAAAAAATAATGAAGGGATGATTTCAGGACAGGGGTTTCTTTGGTGAGGGTGGAATACGGATTGACCAAATCAGTGGGCTTGTAAGTGGCGTTGCATTTCTCGCAGACGTCGCCGTACTGGTCTTTTGCGGTGCACTTAGGGCACTCGCCTTTCACATATCTGTCAGGGAGGAATCTCTTTGCCTTCAGGTCATAGAAGTTCTCGACGTCTTTTGTGTAGATGAACCCTTTTTCTTTGAGCGTGAGGAAAATCTTGTCAGCGAAGGCTTTATTCTCCGGACTGTTAGTAGTGTAGTAGGAGTCGAAGGCGACGCCGAAGGAGGTGAAATCTTCGAAGTGGTCCTTGTACGTGTCTGCGATGAGTTGTTCGGGCGTGATTCCTAATTGCTCTGCCTTGATTTGAATGGGTGTTCCGTGCGTGTCGTCCGCGCAGCAGTAAATGACGTCTTTTCCGATTAACTTGAGAAAGCGCACGAAGATGTCGGTTTGAATGTACTCGACGAGATGTCCAATATGGATAGGCCCGTTCGCGTACGGGAGGGCGGATGTGACGAGGATGCGCTTGTTGAATTTCATAAGAGAGGTGGCTTTCGGGAGGATATTTAAAGGTTTATGCGGGAATAAGTCAGATGGGAATATCTAAAAGAAGAGTTACTCGGGCCACACAACCTTCCACGTAATGATTCTCGTGCCGTAGAGGTCGGTGGTGTCGCGGAACTTCTCGAATCCGGTCATGCCCGCGCCATCAAAGAAGAAGAGGCGCACGAACATGCTGCCCGTTAGTTCCGGCGACATGAAGAGGGCGCTTACCGAGTCTCCTTCCTTCACGGCGACGACGCCGACGTTGATGGCGGGCTCTCCGGTCAAAGTGAAGGTGTTGTTCTCAACGAAGGCGGTGCGCACGGAGATGTGTTTACCCTGCGCGTCGACGACGTAGCCTTGCTTCTTATCGAAGTCAACGTGGACGATGATGGACTGGCCCCCTTGATTGATGCCGCAGAGTGTTTCATTTTCTGTCTTCTGGCAGGGCTGATAGAAGGAATAGAAGCTGGGCCAGGGCGCAATCCAGGAATTAATTTCGCCCTCGTCGCGCAGCGCTCTGGCTTCTTTGATGAGCTGTTTGACTCTGGCTTCGGGCATGCCTTCGTCAGAAAGGTTCTGAACAATATACGCCTCGGGCTTGTTGAGGTTGGCTTGAATATACGCTTTGTTGAAGTCCCAGCTGCCGAAATGCGCCCAGACTCCGCCTTTTCCAATCATGTCTTGGGAGGTGATGAGGAAATTCTCGGGAGCGTCGCAGTGCGAATACTGGAGGGCTTCTTCCGCCTCGGATTGCGTGAAACCTTCTTTGAGCAGCATCGTTTCAGCTTGCGCGCGATTGACGACCATCATCTTGTTTAGGAGGTCGACGGAATGGGGTGTGTCGCCAAACTTGCGGTTAAGCGTGTTGAACGCTTCATTCCCGCCGCAGTCGAGCATCCGTAAGATTCCAATAGAGAGGCGCTCATCCGAAGTGAGCAGTAATTTGCCGAGCCAATGCAGTTGAGGCGAATTCTGTGAGGAACCGTCGAGCGTCACCCTTCGGTCCGCCCAGTACTTGAACCAGTGCCCGAAATCCCACCAGCTATTGATGATAGCGTCGGGCTGGGAATTGTCGCGGATAGCGTGGAGGGAATCGACCCACTCATCTGTGACCATGGGCATGTAATTCTGCGCTGTCGCGTAGCCGGATTTGAACTGCGCGCTGACGAACCAAATGACAAGGAGCACGGTGAGGAGCGTCGAGAAAATCTTGGGAGTGCCCCAGCGCTTGAGAAATGAGGTCAGGAACGTTGTGAAACGAGCGAGGAAGAGCGAAGCGAGGATGGCAACGGGAATGGCCATCAGGAACATGAAGCGCACGCCGCGAAGGGAGAAGAAGGTGACAAGCGTAATGATGGACGCGAGCAGGAGCACGGCGCCGGGATGGAACTCTTCATCCGATTCGGATTTGAGATGGGCGTAGAGCGCAATGAGGAGGGGGAGCATAATCAGGAAGATGGCAACGGTTCCCGCGCCCTTGTTGAGCTGCTGGTAGAGAAACACATCGAAGAGCACGAGGCCGATGAAGAGGAACAGATGTTTCCTGATGAACTGCTTGCTTGGGAAGAGCAGAGAGAGAATGCCGAACATCGCCAGCAGGAAGAAGGGGAAGATGGAGAACGTGCCGAAGCTGCCGAGCACCGAACCGAGGCCGATGTTGTTGAATTCCGCGACAGTTGTCAGCACATTGGGCCAAAGGTTCGCGTTCGCCGCGACCTTGAAGTTCAGCACGCCAAACTGGTCGGTGACGGTGGACCAGAGCGCTGGGATTGAGAAAAATACAAACCCTTGGAGGATAATAAGGGGAACAATCATCGCGAGGAAGGCTAGGGCGGACTCTTTTACCGATGCCTGCCACCCTTCAAGCGATTTACTCGCCATCCATTTTTTGGTGAGCGTGTAGACAAACTGGAACGCGAGCGCGGCGATGAAGAGGTCGAGCAGGTACCACCAGCCCGTCCAGAAGAGCGCGTAGATGGACAGCTCGATTCCAACTCCCGCCGCCCAGAGGTAGCGCTTCTTCGCGTCTTTCGCGTAAAAGAATTCCACGGCGAGCCAGAGGAAGAAGGCCTGGAAGAAGACGTTCGCGATGTCGCTGTCCGAGCCCAGGCTTCGTGAGAGCACCATGGGGTTGACGTTGAGGAGAATAGTGCCGATGACCGCCGCTATGTTGCCGCCGATTTTCCGGATGAGGAAGAACAGCGGGAAGGTGAGGAGGATAGAGAGGACGAGCGGAGTGAGGAAAGACGCCTGCATCAGGGTCATGTCGGGCTGGAAAACTTTGAGGAAGCGGTAGACGGCGACGATGACTTTAGGATAATAGTCGATTTCCTTGAGCCGGGGGATAGGAGCGGTGGTATAGGTGTCAAAGCACTGGCCGTCTTTTCTGAGGTCGCACTGGTCGCCTTTCTCGACGATGTTTCTCGCTTGCCTTAACCAATAATACGAGTCGATGTCGCCGATGTACGCGTACGTGCTGTCGCCTGAAGTGTATTGGAGTCTGCCCTTCATCTCAGCGGCTGTCGCTTTTATTTGAGACTCGAGCTGCGCTTTGGGGATTTGGCTTACTTGCTGCTGGACCGCCTGCGCGACTTGCGCATCGGGAAGCGTTGGGTTTTGCTGGCGGATTTGTGATTCAATCTGGCTATTATAATAGTTGAGAACGTTGTTTTCCGCGGCGCGGTCGAGCGGCGCTAAGTTCATCGGTTCGAGGCGAACGACGATGGCGACGATAATCGGGATGAGAATAAGGAGCATCCATTTCCGGCTCTGGAAGAACGCTTGCCAATCAAATTTCGGCTTAGGTTCTGAAGCATGCGACGGAGTGGGCTCAGGAGAAGGCGTGCTACTTGTGATGACTGATTCATCCCCCATTCGCAAAACGAAGAACGGGGGATATTTAAGGGTTGCGGGAGGTGTTAAGGAAACACTAAAATTCAAAAGGGGAAGGGGGCCAAAGAAAGGGGCCCCCACCTTACGATAGAGGAACAACGACTTTGTTGGAAAAGGGACGTTTTACTGATGTGTCTCTTTTTTAC
>JAUSJW010000109.1 GCA_030647105.1 Nanobdellota archaeon
CGAAACATTCTGCTCCTCGACTTCAAAGACAAACCCGCCGGACTCGGAAAACAGCGTCTTCCAGAGCGGAAGGGAAGAATCGAACGTGACAGCCGCGCCAATCTCTCCGTCCGCCTCGCCACCGAGCATCATCTCGGAAAGCGTCGCGACAACGCCGCCATCAGAGACATCGTGGCAGGACAGCAGGAGCCGTTTGTCGATGGCGTCAATAACCGCGTAAATCATATTTCGTTCCCCTGTAAAATCAGTCTTTGGAATGTTCGCGCCTGTCTGGCCGTGAAGATCGTAATAAATAGAGCCGCCGAGGGAATCCTTGCGCCCACCGACCATAAACAAAGCAGAGCCGGATTTCTTGAGCTTCATCGTGATGACCTTACTGATATCATTAACCCTCCCAAGGCAGGCCACAATCGCGCTCGCGTCCACCGATTTTCCAGTAGCGGACTCGTTGTAGAAAGAAACATTGCCCGAGATGAAAGGAACAGGGTCTTTCGTGCCCTTGAAATGCAGCTGCGTAGCGGCTTCCGAGAGCCCTTTGACGCCCTGTACGAAGTGATAGAACGCTTCCGGCTTCTCGGGGTTGCCGTAATTGAGGCAATCGGTCAGGCAAACGGGAGTCGCGCCCACGGCCGCGACGTTGCGCATGCTCTCCGCGACAGCGTTCGCGGCGCCCCAGTAGGCGTCAATACGCGAGACTTTAGGATTGGAATCGACGCTCAAAGCGATGCCTGCAGAACAACCCGGCAACGGCGCTTGCACTCCAGCGTCGGCGTCACCCGCCTGGATAACCGTCAGACCCTGCACTTGAGTATCGTAATGCTTGATGCACGCGGCTTTCGACGCGACGTTGGGATGCGCGAGAACGTCGAGAATCGCCTTGTCGTAATCCTTGGGCTCTCCGAGCGTCGGTTCAGAGAACGTGTGCGAAGGAGCCTTAGACTCACGCTGGTAGCGGATGCCTTCGGTGATAACCTCAACGCCCGCGCGGCAGACGACCTTTCCATGGTGGGTTAGCGCATAATCGGGCGTCTTTGTGACCTTTCCAACGGCGCTCGCCCGCGCTCCTTTAGACACATTAGGCAAGTCAAAATCCTCGTTGTAGATTTTGAGAATTGTAGGGGTGAAATCCGAAGGGCAAATCCACGTGAATCTCTCCTGGGTCTCAGAGCACGCGATGATAAACGGCGGGAGGTTATGCATGGAAACGTGCACCTTGTCCAAGTCAATCTCAGCGCCATAACCGGCGCTGGCGACAAGTTCGGACGTTGAGCACATGATGCCACCGGCGCCCATGTCCTTGAACCCGACGGGAATCTTCTTTTTCCTGACCGCTTCAAAAACCGCTTCGGTCGAGCGGAGCAGCACGTTCTTGAGAA
Organism: Nanobdellota archaeon; assembly: GCA_030647105.1. Taxonomy (GTDB): domain Archaea; phylum Nanobdellota; class Nanobdellia; order Woesearchaeales; family WJIZ01; genus JAGVXW01. The sequence continues at coordinate 1,377 of JAUSJW010000109.1, forward strand.
AGGGGTCAGGCACCTGCACCGCTCCGCGGTTGGATTCCCTGTCTTGTTCATCGAGAATCAGAGAGGCGAAGGCGGCTCCCCCAAATCCGGAGTTGTCCGTCGCTTTCCCGACAATAACAATATCGTATCCCTCGCTGTTCTTCGGCGCTGTGCTATGGATGATGTCTTTTTCTTTGAGGATTCCAAGCGTCACAACGTTGACCAGGCAGTTCTCATCGAAAGAATCGTTGAACATGACGTCGCCCGCGAGGACAGGCACGCCGAGCGGGTTGCCGTAGCCAGCGATGCCTTCAATAACCTGATTCGCGATGTATTTTACTCTATTCTTGTTTTTTCCATCGGGGTTCCCGAAGCGCAACGGGTCCGCTGACGCGATGACGCGGGCGCCCATGCACAGCACATCCCTCACATTTCCGCCAATGCCCGTAGCCGCGCCTTCGTACGGCACGACCTGACTCGGGTGGTTGTGGCTCTCGTGGCTCATCACGATGCCGTAACGCTCGCCCTCGTGCGTTGTGAAATACACAATGCCCGCGTCCTCAGCGGGTCCGAGAATCACTTCTTTTCCTTTTGTCGGCAGCAGCTTAAGCCACTCCTTCGAGCTCTTGTAGCTCGAATGCTCGCTCCACTGCGTGTTGAAAATATGCAGCTCAGTAAGGGTAGGGTCTCTGCCAAGCAGTTGGACAACCCGCCGCGCCTCTTCGCATTTGAGGCTGATAGCGTTCTTCTTGAGAAATTCGTGGACTTCCCGGTCGCTCATCTGCTGGATTCTCACCAGATCGACATCGACGTCCCCCATACCCGGGAATGCTGTTGGAAGATTTATATAGGTTGTGGTCAGCCCTTCGCTTCTCTCACCACAATCCAAACGCCCGAAAGCACAATGAGCGCCCCGCCGAGAATCGCGTACGTCCCGGGCACTTCGCCAAAGAAGAGCCAGCCGAAAAACGCGGTGAAGATAATCTCGGCGTAGGAGATGATAGACGCGTGCTGCGCCTGAATCGCGTGAAGCCCGTGGTAATACAAAAGAGGCCCTACAACCGAGAAGGCTGGAGCGAGGGCGGCCATAAACAGGAAGTCATTGAGCGAAGGCAGTTCGAAAAAGAAGGAAGGCGAAAGGAACACAAAGAGCAGCAGCCCGGTAATAAAGCTCAGGCTAAAAAGATTGCCCTGCCCGACCAGGCGTTTGTACAGTACAATTGTAATTCCATAGCTCACGCCGGAAGCCAGCGCGAGGAGCAGCCCGGGCGATGGCTTGAGCGTTCCCCCAAAAATAAGGAAAATGCCGACTAAAGAGAGAAGGGCCGCGAAGATGCTCTGCCATTCAAAGGGCTCTTTGAGAAAGAGAACCGCCAGCGCGACCGCGAAAAGCGGCGCTGTGTAGTGGAGGAGCACGGTGTTCGCCACGGTCGTAAGGCGGATTGCGGAATAGAACGTGATGAGCGTAACTAAAACCGCTATCGCGACCGCGAAGAGAAGTCCTGGAGGCTGCTGGGGGCGAAACAAGTGCCGCTGCTTAGTCACCAAAAAATACCCGCTGAGATAGATAACGCCAAGCAGCGAGGTCGTCGCGATCATCGTGTAGACGTTGACGTCGTAGATGCGGCTGATAGCGCTGTTGACCGAGAAAATCAGCAGGGAAAAGAGGAGAAGTAAACTCCCTTTAACCTTGGCGTTCATCAGAACACCCTAATAATCAGAATGACCTCTGCGATAGCTATGGCGATGCTGGCGACGATGTCAATGACGAAATGCTTCTTGCTGACATACCGCTGCAAATAGACCAAACAGCAGAGCATGGCGGCCAGCGAGATTACCCAAGTGTACGGATAGGAGATAACGACAAGCAGCGCGAGGCTTGTAACAGCGAGGCTGTGCGTGCTTGGAAACGAGGAGGCGACGACGCGCTCCATGAACATATTGAACTCCTCCTTCTGCGGCCGTTCCTTGTAATGGAGCCCCTTTATCGTTACAATGGTAATAAAGGAGATGAGGAAGGAGTAGGCAAGACGCTCAAAGAGCGAGGAATTACCGGCGAACCCGGCGATAAGAGTCACAAGTAGGAAAAAAGGCATACTGCCGAAGAGGGAGAAGTCGTCTAGGATTTTCGACGCGAGCTTCTTGGACATGAAGGGATTTCCACGAGCCATGCGCCTACGAGCGCATCAGGGTATATAAAGATTTCACCTTCACTTCGCCAACCAAGTAGATAGACCCCGTAACCAGAATGATATCGTCAGGGCCCGCGAGCTTTTGGGCGTGCTTGATGGCCTTGTTGACATCCTTGACTACTTCGGAGCGAATATGCGTAAGCTTCACGAGTTCTTCCGCGGGAAGGGCGCGTTCCGTATGCGCCTCGGAGAAGAGGAAGTAGTCGCAGAAGCTCGAGAGGGTCTTCATCATCTCCCGAGCGTTCTTGTCCTTCAGGATGCCGACGACCGCGATAATCCGCTCATGTGGCAAGCGCGAAACTTCTTTCTTCAGCGTGAGAATTCCTTCAGGATTATGCGCGCAGTCGAGCAGCACCTTGCCGTGCTGCTCCATCCTTCCCGGCCACTCGACCGTCGCGAGGCCTTCGGCAATCGCCCGCTCCGGAATCTCTAAAGGCAGAGCACCGATAGCGGTGAGCGCCACCGCAGCGTTCTCCGCTTGGAATTCGCCTAACAGATTGATGAAGAGGTTCTTGTGTCCCCCAATATCCCAGTAGCCCTTGCGTTTCCTGGAGCTCTGTGGGCGGAGGCACGGGCTTTTCC
>JAUSJW010000106.1 GCA_030647105.1 Nanobdellota archaeon
GCCCGTGGCATGGTTGATTTCCGCTTCGAGTTCCTCTAACGTGAAGCTCCTCGCAGGCAACGTATTGGGAACGGTCTCTTTCTTGACAGGAGCCTCCTTCGGCGCTTGAGGAGGGCTCCGCGGCTCAGAAACCTTGGCCACGGGCTCCTCAGCTGGAAGCGCGGGAATCTCAGCTACGGGCTCCTCCAGAACCACTTGGCCAGTGATAGGCACTTGAGTCGCGCATCCTGCCATCAAGAAAAGAGCGATGAGAAAGACTGCCTTTTCTACCCCCATGAGGAATCTGCTTTGTAGAAGGCATATAAACCTTTCGTGATTTGTACCGCAACATTATTATAGGTTGCACTCCAAAAAGGAGGTATGCGCAAGAAAATTCTCCCTTCCCTGCTGTTGTTCCTTCTCTTGGTTCCCGCCGCGCTCGCCATCTCCGAACTGAAGATTATGGCAGCCATCTTCGGCGCCTTGTTCTTCGTGCTCATCTTCGGCATCCTGCACCTGATTTTGCAGGCGTTCATGCTCGTCGACTGCTTCAAGCGTGAGTTTGATACCAAGTTCAGATGGCTGATTCTGCTCTCGCTCGTTCCTTTCGCGCCGGTGTTCTATTACTTCCGTGTCAAGAAGGCGAACCGCGGCAAGATGTCTCTAAATAATGCTGACAAGATGGGATTCGCTTCCGCCATTGTCGCGGTGTGCTGCGCCGCGATGTGGATAAACTTTGGAGTTCTCGGCGGCATCGTCGCTGTTATCCTCTCGATGTGCGCGAAGAAGAAAGATGTTTATTCCAAAGTGGGAATGGCGCTCGGGATTACCGCGTTCGCTTTGCAGGTGTTGTTTTTTATCGCGTATTTCGGAATTATCTTTTTAGGATTGTTTGCAGGAGCTTTCTTTCCCATTGAATCGTCTCCGAACTGGACAACTGATATTGAGGCGAATTTTGGAGATTTAATGATAGGACCTACAACCTTAGGCGCCACTCAGGATGATACCTGTATCGAAAAGGAGGAATTTACCGAGCAAGATATCCCCTGTATCAAGCTGCTCTCCTATAGAGGGAGCGCATATGACGATACCTCCTTCCCAAGCCTACAACTTGAATGGAGCATGTATCTAGCTAATGAGGTGTTCGTAGCATCAGGAATGCAACGGACAGTAACGGTTCACATTTCAAACGGGACGATTGATGAAGTCTATTTTGATACTGCCTTCAACCTGTCAAGACGAGGACCGGGTAGATATACTTCCTATTTTACCATTACGAATGGAGATACCGATGAGGAAGCTACCATTGTGAAAGACTTTGAGGTCAAAGCGTCCTCGTAACCCAGACATCTTTGTAGTCTTTCTTCAGCTCTTCCGCCTTCTCCTTGGCTTCGCTCACTGTTGGGAAAAGTCCGAAGACGCAGCTCCCAGAGCCGGAGAGCAGCGCGTGCGGGCCTAGAAGAGACTTGAGCTCCTGGAGCTTCTTGAAGGGGGGGAACAAGAATTTCTCGAAGTCGTTATGCAACAGATTCAAATCGTAGTTCTCGATGAAGGCTGCCGTCGTGTCCTTGCCTACCGCATTGACGAGCTTGTACGCGTCCTTGGTCTTGATGCCAAAGCCCGGATGGACGATGACGCAGTGCTGAGTAGGAAAGGGCTTAAGCGGCTTCACTTGCTCTCCCCGCCCGGTTCCGAGGCATGTTCCTCCAATCAGATGGAACGGCACGTCAGAGCCTAACTCAGAGGCGAGCTTGAGGAGCTCTTCCTGCGGCAGTTTCAGGCCCCATAACCGGTTGAGGAGTCGGAGCACTGTCGCGGCGTTCGAGCTTCCACCTGCCAGTCCCGCGGCGACGGGAATCTTCTTTTCGAGCGTGATGGTCGCGCCGTCCTTCACATTGTACTTTTTTCTCAAGAGATTCGCGGCGAGGATGCAGAGGTTCTTTGGCGTTACGAGAAACGGAAGATTGCACTTCAGGACGAGCTCGTCCGAGGCCTCAACTTCTATCGTGTCATGCATCTCGACTGTCTGGTAGACCGTCGCGACCTCGTGATACCCGTCAGGGCGCTTCCCGAGCAGGTCGAGGACGAGGTTGATTTTGGCGTGGCTGTTCATGACATTGATGATAGAGGCGCCCCTTTAAAATTGTTATTGCTTTTGGGCTATTGGGGTAGCTGAAGTTTCGGATTTTTACCTTCCGCGTGTGAGTGCTTTCGTCATCTGCTGACCCCAGATTTGTTCATACATGCGGATTATGTCTATGCATTTCTGTCAACTGATGAAGGGTATACATAGGTTTCCCAAAATAGTTTAGATTGGTCGGTAGGTTCTGAGAAACAACCACTGAATGATCAGGGCCAATCATTCTACCCAGAATGAATGAACGCCCTGCTAATCCCGCAGCTACGCCTCGATGCCGACCCTCATACAAAACAGGAACGGGAATAGTGTTGCCGGGAATACATTCATAACGGAAAAGGGGCGGGGTGCCCTGAAAGTCGGAATAACGCGCAAATGTTCTAGCTATGGTGTGGATAGAGCCGGTTTTGCCCACTGCGTAACCTTCCGGATTTTCAGGAGTTGAAGTTTTGGAAGGCTCGCTTGTTGGTCGCAATCGACTGCTCCTCAGAACTATTTCATCGGTAGGAAACCACAAGAGATCCGACGTCTGCTGACCCGCTAACTCTTCAATAGGTGCTGTCGCTATAGGGATCTCCCGATTGCCACCTGCCAATAATAAGTGGAGGTGCTCATCGAGATCGACTGAAGTTAACATTTGAGCCTCGAAATCAATCAAGGTTATAAATATTACTTTAGTTAACTACTACAGAGAGGTATAGGCCTATCAAGGATTTGTCGGCCTAAATAGCGCTGTGCTTTCTCAAGACTTCCTGGATGGCCTCCAAGAAGACTTGCGCGTTTCTTACCGATTCCCGCGCCATTTAAGCGCATAGCTCTGTCCGTATTCCTCGAAGGCATCCAAGAAGGATCCAGTATTTTGCCCAAAAAGGGGTTTAGCAATGGGGACATTTCGTCAGTTGTTATTGGGAAGTTCCGAAGTTTTTTCTTCTTTTTTGAAAAGAATATTTTTGATGGCGAAACTGACATTCAGGACAGAGCGTTTATAGGCATATTTATAAACGAGTAGAATTAGGTAGCCCTACTATGAAAAGGAGTGTTATCTCGCTAATAACCATAGTTCTTCTCCTCTCTGGCTGTGTAGGCAGTTCACCATCTGACGAAAGTTATGAAGATGTTCTAGCTCAAGCAAGACAAGTTATCGAAGCAACTCTTGCCGCTGATTCTTCCGTCCCCGAGTTATTGAACGCCTTGGAAGTATCTCAACAGACTGATCTCACTGAATATAAACAACAATTACTAGACCGCATAAAAATAAAGCTCAACATGCAACTCGTTGATCCGGGCTTGTGCAAAAAGAAATTATTAGAGATAATAGAAGTAGCCGAATCGTTCTCAGAATTATCGGAGATTGCAGAAAAAGCCAATGCGCGCTTACCAAATGCGCTCGTATCTTGCGATGGTACAGCCAAAGAAAGCAGCGTACGATACAATTATGAATTTACCAGTAAACCAGAATATGAGATAGGAGTAAGAAAAGTAAAAATTACTGCCTCGGTTACAGGAACTCTAAAAGAGTGGACAGTGGGGGGATTTTCAGCCGACGGTCAAGATTCTTTTTATTTTAATAACGCGCAATTAACCTGGAGTTGGGACGACTATTCAGAAAGCGGCTGCGAGGTAACCACCGTAAAAGGAAGCGGCACGAAACAATTAACCTCTTCAGCAGACGGCGCTTTTATCCTCTTTGCTGATGGAACTTATGAAGGATATCTTGTTGATGCAGAGGTTCCACTTACGTATAGCGTAAGAGCAAAATCAGCCGAGCTCATTGATGATGACGGCTACCCCGAAACGCCGCTCGTCAACCCGTGCGGCTATGTTAAAGAAGAATCCCATCCTGAAACAGAACATATTGAAGTACACATTGAAGATAAAACAGGAGATATGACTCAAATAAGTGGCGCATCCCGAGAGACAGAAGAATATCAAGAGATTGGTGGTACCACTTTAAGTGAGGCAACCTGGGACCTCATTTTGCCAAAATAAAGAAAAATTAAGGAATAAAAATTTTCCGGAAAATCAATTCCAAACCCTCTCCATGCCCTTTAAGACAGCATCTGAATACCCCTTCCCACAGTAGGCAAAGACTCGACCCTCAATCCCTTTAAGATGCTCAGCAACTTGCAGGCTGGTTCTTTCCATAATCACTTCACGCACTTTGTCCCATGTTGCATAAATGGATTGGATGGACACGCCCAGCATACCCTTATGGATTTTGCGTACGACCTTATCATCCACTCCAAATGCTTCCATCCATTGAAGAACCTCCTCCAATTCCTGCGCAATCAAATCCTCGCCCCATCCTAAGTTCCTACCTACTGCCATAAACCCCGCCACATAGCTCGTTGCGAGTTTTACCAGAGGCTCAGATGGATAGGTTGTTGTCAACAACCCAAAAACCAGGGGATTCATCTCATTCACAAAGGGGCAGACAGCTTGCTTTGCTCTAATTTTTGATAAAATATAAGGGGAGCCACTGCCCTCAGAAGACAGGCCTTCCATCAAAGCAAGCTGATAGTCATGAGGCCCTGCCTGTTTTTCGACCGCGGCAAGCAGGGTATCAAGCGCTGGGCGAATATCTCTCTCATAAGTAGGAGTGGAAAGTAAAACTAGCTCTTTTCCTTGCTTTTCGATTCGCAAAATCCCAGGGTTGGGACTTGGACGATAGCTGCCTCTTGTCATGAACAGAACGAATTGAGCAGATTATATAACGCTTTATTGACGTATGTCATAAAAGATCTATATAAAACGGAAAAATCAATTCTTATGCAAACTCACAACACAGAAGCACTGCATTCCCAATCCTTTTCCGAAGGCCGTCAGCGATTCTCCGCTTGTCGCGGTGATTCCGATTTGGGAGGCGGGAAGCGAGAGGAGCTGTGAGAGGTGTTCTTTCATCTTGTCCTCGATGGGGACAATCTTGGGAGATTTTCCTTCGAGCATGACGCCGACGTTGCCTAGCGCGTAGCCTCGCTCCTTCATGATGCCGAGGATGACTTTGAGGTATTCCGCGCTGTCTTTTACGCCTTTCTCACACATCGGGTCCGCGAAGTGGCCGAGGGATTTCTCCCCGAGGCCGTTGGAGATGGCGTTGAAGAGGGCGTGGAGGACGACATCGCCGTCGGAATTCGCGTCAAAGCCTTTTCCTTCGGTTTCGATGCCGCCGATGACCAGCTTCTTCTCGCCTTCGGTGAGGAAGCGGTGGCTGTCCATGCCGAAGCCGATTCTCGACGTGCTGAGGAGCTTGTTCGCGAACTCCAAATCCGTCGGGAGCGTGAGCTTGATATTTTCGGGAGCGCACTCAACCATCTTGACGCGCTTGCCCAATCGCTCGATGAGCATCGCGTCATCGGTGCCCTTGAAATTATCTTTGTCAGCCTCTTTGTACGCTTTCAGCGCCGCGCCGAAGCGGAACGCTTGAGGGGTTTGAACCTGCCAGATAACAGAGCGATCGAGCGTGCCCACAACAAATCCTTTTTCGTCGACTTCTTTTAGCGTGTCGCGGGCCTTGAAGCCGACAACCGCGGCCTCGTATTTCTTCGCCGCGTCAATCACTTCCCGAATCGTTTTGTCGTCAACAAAAGGGTTGACACCATTGTGGACGAGGACGATATCATCAGCTTTCGCTTCGAGCGAAATGAGGGCGTTATAGACCGACTGCTGCCTGCGCTCCCCCCCTAAGACGACTTTCTTGACTTTTGAGAAGCCCTTGCTCGCTGCCAGGCGCTCGATTTCCGCTTTGTCCTGCTCTCTCGCTACGAGGAGGATTTCATCGACCGCGTCGCAGGCCTGGAAAACGCGAATCGTGCGCTCGACTATCGATTCCTTATCGAGAAGCAGGAAAATCTTGTTGACTTCGGATTGCATGCGCTTGCCGACGCCCGCGCAGGTGATGATGGCGTGCGTTGTCATCCAAGCACCTTCTTTTTTATTCGCGCGTCGAGCTCCATCAGTTCGCCTCTGTCCATTGAAGAGGAGTTGTGAACGTCCATTTGTTCTCTAATGATTCTCGGGATGTCCATGAATGAGATGGTTCCATCGAGAAACAATTTCACAGCCGCCTCATTCGCCGCGTTCAGAACGCAGGGCATGCTCTTTCCCACCTTTCCCGCTTCATAGGCGTAGGAAAGGCACGGAAAAGATTCTGTATCTGGAGCGCTGAACTGGAGCATACCCAATTCCGCCGGACGCAGGCTTTTAAGCGTTGCGGAAAATCGTTGAGGATGGCTGAGCGCGTATTGGATGGGAACGCGCATGTCGGGAAAGCCGAGCTGGGCTTTCAACGACGTGTCTTTGAACTCGACAAATGAATGGATGATGCTCTGCGGGTGGATAGCGACGTGGATGTCCTCGTAGGGAACGCCGAAGAGATGATGCGCCTCGATAACTTCAAGTCCTTTGTTCATTAACGTCGCTGAGTCAATGGTGATTTTACTGCCCATCTTCCACTTCGGATGGTTGAGCGCGTCTTTGAGGGTCGCTTTTGAGAGCTCCTCTTTCGTTTTTCCGAGAAAGGGCCCGCCTGAGCAGGTGAGTGTGAGAGATTTCACGCTATCTTTTGGCTCTCCCTGGAGGCACTGGAAAATCGCGGAATGCTCGGAGTCTATAGGTTTCAAGGAAACCTTGTATTTTTTTACGAGTTGCATCACCTGCTCGCCTGCAGCCACTAACGTCTCTTTATTTGCCAGTGCAATATTCTTTCCGGATTTGATAGCTTCTGCGGTGGGCAGAACCCCGATGCTGCCGACCAAGGCGTTGAGAACGGTGTCTGCCTGGACTGTTTTTACCAGCTTGAGAATCCCACTCACTCCTTCGAACACTTCACTATCAAACGCGCATTCCATGGCCGCTTGCTCGTCGCCCACCGCCACCGCTTCTGGCTTGAACTCTTTGATTTGCTCCTTGAGAAGTCTGACATTGCCGTTGCATGAGAGCGCCTTCACGCGGAATTCTGTTGGATGCTGCCTTACGACCTCGAGCGCCTGCCTGCCGATGCTTCCTGTAGAACCGAGAATGATGAGTTCTTTCATAGTGATTTCGCGACATTCGCGATGTTCTCAGGTGTCAGGCCCACAAGCTGTTTTAATTCTTTCGGCGTGCCATGCTCAATAAACAGGTCAGGAAGGCCGACACGAGCCACTTTCGCGGGAATCTGGTTCTCAAGAATCAGGCTTTCCACCGCTTCTCCGAATCCCCCCCTTAAGACACCTTCTTCAATGGTTACTAGTTTTTTTGTTTTCTTTACGGACTTGAGAATCAGTGCTTCATCGATAGGCTTCGCGAAGCGGGCGTTGATGACTTCAGCGCTGATGCCTTCTTTCTTCAAGAGTTCTGCGGCTTGCATCGCCTCCTTGTAGCAGGTCCCTAAACTGAGCAGAGTAACGTCGTTCCCTTTTCTTGTGATCTCTCCTTTTCCTAGCGGTATTTTTTTAGGCTCTTCAATCTTGAGACCTAAGCCTGAGCCTCTCGGATAACGGATTGCGGCAGGGCCCTTATGGTCAATGGCGGTTTTCAAAAGATGACCTAATTCATTTTCATCCTTGGGTGCCATTACGACCATGTTCGGGACGCAGGAGAGGTACGCGATGTCGTAGGCGCCGTGCTGGAGCTTGCCGTCCTCTCCAACGATGCCTGCGCGATCGAGGCAGAACGTGACATCCAGATTTTGAGCGCAGACATCGTGGACAATCTGGTCAAAGGCGCGCTGGAGGAATGTGCTGTAAATCGCGCACACCGGCTTCATGTCCCTTCTCGCGAGGCCGGCCGCGAACGTAACGGCATGCTGCTCCGCGATGGCGACATCGAAGCAGCGCTCAGGAAACGCTTTCGCGAAGATGTCAAGGCCTGTGCCCTTGGGCATGGCTGCAGTGATTGCGACAATGCGCTGGTCTTTCTTCGCGAGGCTTACTAACGCGTTCGCGAAGGCGGAGCTATAGGAGATGGCTCCGGATTTATTGAGGTCAAGGCCGTTGTTGACATCAAAAGGCGAGACGCCGTGCCATTTCTCCTTGTCTTGCTCCGCCTGGGGGAATCCTTTCCCTTTTTTGGTGGCGACGTGGAGGAGAATAGGGCCTTTGATGTGCTTGATGTTGCGCAGCGCCTTGATGAGCCCGCCCAGGTCGTGGCCGTCCACAGGACCGAAGTACTTGAATCCTAACGCCTTGAAGTACATTCCTTCTTTGGACAGGCTGCGCATCGTATCTTCCAGTTCGCCGAGCTTTTTCGAGGCCGCGATTCCGATAGCCGGAAGCTTCCGAATCGTGTCTTTCACCTTTTGACGGACTTTGGCGTAGTTTGGATGGGTGACAAGGGTGGACAAGTAAGTAGATAACGCACCTACGGGCGGGGCGATGGACATCTCGTTGTCGTTGAGGATGACGATGAGGTTGGTCTGCAGATGGCCGGCGTGGTTTAATGCTTCGAAGGACATGCCACCGGAAATGGCGCCGTCACCGATGATTGCGACGACATGGGAAGATTCTTTCTTGAGGTCTCTTGCTATTGCCATTCCTAATGCCGCGGAGATGGAGGTGGAAGCGTGGCTTGTTCCGAACGCATCGTGCTCAGACTCCTCGATGTTCGGGTAGCCTGAGATTCCGCCTTTCTGGCGCAGAGTATGGAAGCGCTGGAATCGTCCGGTGAGGAGCTTATGCGGATAGCTCTGGTGGCCGACGTCCCAGACTAGCTTGTCTTTGGGCGAGTCGAAGACATAGTGGAGCGCGATGGAGAGTTCGACAACCCCTAAGTTGGGGCCTAGATGGCCGCCCTGCTTTGCGACCGTTTGGATAATAGTGTCTCTGATTTCACTTGCAAGCTCTTTGAGCTGCCGTTTGCTCAATTTCCGGATGTCTGCCGGGTTTGAAATCTGGTCGAGATGTGACATGTGCCCCTAGAGAGCAGAGTCGAATTTTGTATATAAAGCTGATGGCTAGCGCGAGAGAAGGTAAGCTGCGGTCGCGGGAATCACAATATTTGCAACGGTCTTGGCCATCTCCCCCATGTTGATATCTGGAATGGCTGGAACATACGCATGAGGATTGAGTGATAGTCGCACCCCATGAACAGAGGGGATAAACTTCTCCTGGCTTCGTTGATAGAGCGCTGCTGCGAAAGCTGCGCCCAGAGCATAGAACCCCATAGCGGTAGAAAGATGCCCGGGGAGAGTGTTAGGGATATTTGACTGATTAGAGAGTTGAAGCACTAACTCTGAGATGGCGGCGGCTGCCACTCCCCCGATCACAGATGCTTTGACAAGGTTCATGTCGCGAGCAGAATGATTCCCTATATATAAATCTAAGGCAAATCATTTTAAACGCTCTTTCTCTCACTGATTCATGGACGAAATCATCGAAGAGTTCATCAAGAACCCTCCCGCTCCGGAGAAAGACCGCAAGTGGAACGGCCCCATCGGTATCCTCCTCGCGCTGTTCTTTCTCTTACTGCTGGTTGTTTGGGTGGTGCCGGAGTATGCTGTGAGACTGGACCCCGAGCCCAAGGGGGTTCCTACGCTAAGCGAGGTTGCGCCGCAGAATCTGAACATCACTCAAGAGGCGAGAAGCCTGCGGCCGAAAGAATACCCGTCGTTTCTCGTTCCAGACTCTCTTATCAAACAGGTAGCGGATAAGATAGTTACGCAGAGTTGTGAAGGGAACAAGGTGTGCTACGCGAAGGCGCTCTATTATTTTACGCGGGACAACCTGCAGTATGTCTCTGACCCGACCGCGTATGAGTATGTGAAGAGCGCCCGGGAGAGCCTTTCTTCTGGCGGCGGGGACTGCGATGACGCGGCTGTCCTGCTCGCTTCCCTTTTAGAATCCGTAGGAATCAACACACAATTTGTCTTCATCCCGAACCATGTCTATGTGAGGGCTTACTTGCCTGAGGCGGCGAAGAAGTACAAACTTGAGGATTCTGATTATGTCAGTTTGGACGCGACGTGCAAAAACTGCGCGTTCGGGGAGCTGCCGTATGCGGATGCGAGTACAGAGAAGACCATCGTTTCTTAAGCAAAAGCACCCACCTGCCGATACTCTTTTTATTGGTCACTTGAAGAAGAGGATAAAAGCGAGAGTTGTATACTCCAGCCTCCAGGATGCAGGATATGGCCAGATTGGAACCGGTTTATTTAGCGGATTGAGTGTTTGAGGTTTGAGCGGAATTCGACGTGATGTTAGGAGCGAGAATGTATTGGAACTCAGGGGGAATGTCCATCGCGATGCGAACGCCGACTCGATCTCCTTGGGCGGGATCCATAGGAACTCTCCTCGCTGAATGCGACTCTCCCAAGCCACCACTTACGGGAACCGCCCCAGCTTTAATGATATACTTATCAGGGTAATTCATCCTATCAGAAGTGGTATCACTAGTTCTGCTGTTAGAAGGGGAGGCAGGAGTAAGTGGACCAGTAAAAGGCGTGTCTACCCACTCGCCAATATTGCCCCCCATATCATACACTCCAAAAGGGCTCACATCTCCCGGGAAACTACCAACTTTCGCAAGAAATTCTCCCCTTTCTTTGACCGTTTCTCTAAAGGCGCCTTTAGTCAGATCAAGCTCATTCCCCCAAGGGAAACACCGCCCATCTCCTCCTCTTGCGGTGTACTCCCACTCGTCTTCGGTTAGAAGTCTCCCCTCAAGTTTGCCACTACTAAGTTTAGCTCCAAAAAATTTAGCCATATCTCGAGCCATATACAAGTTAGCGAAGCTAAAAGGGCGGTCATCCATACCGGGAGGGGGAACAACGCCATCCTTCCAAGCATACGGAGCTTGCGGAGCGTTAGTCCAGTTTGCGCCTACTGCGGTTTTTTTACCTGGATGGGCGGAATAGTATTCACCTGCCATTGTATTAGTCAATTCATATTTATAAACAAGGAGACTCTTCAACACGATAGTGGGCGTACGAGAAGCCTCCGACTCCCAGGTGATATTAGAATAGGCATGTAGGGGTTCTGTCCATCGTGGTTGGACTCCTGCGGAGAGCGTCTGGGTTTTGAAATAGACTAGCTCTTTGGGGTCGCTCCCTTTGATGAACGGACCCGCCGGAATCCAGACCATATCAGGAGGGATAACATATCCTTTATCAGTGGCGTATTTCACTTCCAGAGTTTGGATAACTCTGGAGAGCGTATTGCCGACAGCAGTATTGACTGCGTCTTTCCAAAGAGTGGGATTAAACTCCGCGGCCCAGGCGAATCGTGATTTTGAGTTTTTTGAACTGGGTTTTTCCGCGAGTACGGATTTAACATAGGCCTCCTGGCTCTTGAAAAAATCCGCGGGGATTTCGAGTCCCGTTTCCTTGGCGAGCTTCTGCAGATTGGAAATCTCGTCCATGGCAGTCTTCCCTACCGAATACTCAGTCTTTTGAGCCTGAACTGTAGCTAGAAGCCCCTCAATGGCGTGCCTCCTTTCTGAGATGTCATGGCTCAAGAGAAGTTCATACAAAGAGGGCTCCTTTTTTGCGTCGATTATGGGCTCAGACGCGTTGGCGTTCTGAGTGCCCCCAGCGAGAAGAGCGATGCCTGTAGCAAAAGCCAGCGTTGCCCTGCGAAGAACTGCATCAAGGCTCATAGGTGAGTTATGACTAGACAGAGCATATAAATGTTTCGATGTTCGTCACTTCAAGATGGTAAAAGCAGAAAGATTTATATACTCCAGCCTCCATAATACAGGATATGGCAGGCTTAGAGAGCATAGCCAAGCGATGGATAAGCAGAGCGGGAATAGCTTCCGCTCTTGCGCTTGGCGCTTTCGGCTATGGCCCAGACACTTCTCAGATAGCCTACGCGGAGCCTGAAGTTAAAGCTACACTGCGCTCTGACCTTGAGAAAATGCTCGGAGAAGACCCAGGTCTCGTGGAACAAGCGAGGCAGAGGATTTATGATGAGCTTGGCGGAGCGAAGGCTCCCCAGACGTTAGGAAGCAAGAAAATGAGGGTGAGCCTGCTTCTGGATACTCTAAAAGGTATCGGGAAGCAAGCTAACCTTGAGGTTGATTCGAAATTATATAGCGCGTTGGGAGATCGGCTTAAGAGAATCGATGGCAAAGAGAGCCATCCGATGCTCCTGCCCGGAGAGACCTCTCTTCGCGAGATGGAGCATATCGTCTTCACGCTTTACGATCATCTGAGACAGGAAATCCGCCTGCGCCAGTTAGGAATCACCCCCGAAAGCATGAAGGCGAGGGGCCTTGATTACGATAAACTGATGAGCGAGTTCGTCTTTGTTCCGAGAGGGTATTATACGATTGGAGAGGCTCCAGAAAAAGTGGATCAGTATTTAGATAACCTAAGGAAGACCGTACCGCCGGGACAATTGCGTGAAAAGTTTCATAACGCCATGAAGCCCGATCAGTCAATCCGTTTAGAAGATTTCTTCATTTCGATAACCCAAGTTACACAGGCGCAGATGTACGAATTTATGCAAACTGCTGAAGGGAAAGAAGGAGGGAAAGTGTTACCTGCTGAAGGAGCTGAGAAAGTTGGAACCTTCAGTTATCTTGACCGGAAAATCTGCTCAGAACTTTTCGAAATGTTCCCTTGGAAGAAGGGTCAACCCGTAGAAGGAGCTGGGACTTACCCCATGCTCACCACAAACATAAAGAGCATGGAAGCATTTGCGCAATGGTGGGGAAAGATGCTCACTGGATATGGCGGTCGCCTTGCCGATACTATTGAATGGGAAGCCGCTGGAAGAGGTTCAACCCGTGACATCTTTGCGTTTGGAAATGAATATGCACCTCATTGGGAGCATAGGGGAGGTACAAAGAGCGGACAAATACTCGAAAACTGGACCGCTAACTATGATATGGCAAGAGATACTAGCCATGTGAGCACTCTTGGAGCAAAATTTGTAGGAACGGTTGCTGAAATTGTCCGTAATGTAGCAAGAGATAGATACGGTGTACGTGAACACGTGTGGATAGAGAGCTATGGACAAAGAGGGGTGAACTTCGGTGCCGTTAGCGACTTTCCCGGTGCCACAGAACTCGTCAGCGCTATGTTCCCTTCCGAAAATCGGGATGTAGACGCGATTATAGTCGGCGCAGGTTTCCGCGTCCTTATTCCCGCCGAAAACCTCAGAGACCCGAGCCTGAACGCCCAGCAAGCATTGAAGACGGAAAATCAGAATCCGAAATAGATTTTCTAGAAAATAAACGAATTATCCAAAAAGAAGGATGAAGAGAATCAGCCCCTCACAAGCTGGATATTGTCATACGTAGTCTGACTATCCTGAGTGCTTTCGAGGCGGACACCGGTGAGAGATCCCGTGGGGCTCCCCCAAGCGCTCATGGGAATGGACCAGGAAGTGGTCGTCGCTGAAAATTGCCCGCCAGTCACGTAGCTATTGATGACTACGCCTGTCGAAGTAGGGGTTCCGCCGATAAGAAGGAACATCGTGACAGGAGCTGAGGTGGGGGAAGAGGCATACGCCTGGAATTGAAGTTCTATGGCCGTGTTTCCAAGTTCAACGGGCGTCTCTAAAATGATAGCCCCTGCTGAAGAAGGAGAAGTAGAGGTAAACAAGAAAGAGGTATCGGTTCCAAAGGGAGGATTATCAAGAGTAGTAGCAACTTGTCCCGTCAATGAGCAGGGTGGATTGTCGTTGTCCCCTCCATCACAAAGGTTTATTGGAATACCGACACACCCGCAAGTTGTGGTCCCATAACTGGGGTTATAACAATTGTTCGGGTCTGCCCCTGCTGATCCACATTGAGGAAGTGAAGGATTGGCAGTACCAGAGGTATCTAGCGAGGTTAGACAGAGTTCGTTCACGGGACAATCATCAGGGGTGCATGCGTTGTTGCTTCCAGAAACACCAGTAGGGGGCTGAGCGCCAGCGCAATGCGAGCCAGTCCCGGGAGTAGTGGATTGAGTAACACAGGCGCAAGTCGCTGGGTCGCACATTGTGCCAGGAACACAGGACGCATCCTGAGGGTTGATACAGATACCGTCTAGAGGTCCCGGCTCCCATTGGCAAGTAGGGCTGCAAGACTCATGTGCATTTTGCGACTGAAAACCGCACCCGAATGGAGGTGAGGGAGTGACCGGCGAATTTTCTGAGGCTGGGGGCTGGCATGCCTCGCCAGAATCTACCCGGTTATTTGAGCAGGCATCCTCAGGCGAGTAACAATGACAACTGGAGCAAATTTCTGTGGCCACATCACATTTCTTCCCTGCTGCCTCACACTTAGTGTCGTCGCGAATGACTTCCCACCCCGTACTCCCATCTGTTCGTTGAGTGCACTGACGAATTACGATGTGGTTATACGTTCCGCAATCAGCCCCCATATCGGTTGTTTTTGTTTCCTTGGTTCCTGCCTTACAGTCCTGCTGAGGACCTGGCTCCCGCGAATGCCTCCACGAGAATCCCGACGTGAAGAACTCGCTCCCACCACCAGCAAAGCGGCAGTAAGACTCTTCGGGATAATCCGCCTGCCCGTCGCCGTTGTTGTCCTGGCCATCCGAGCATGGGGGATACTCATAATTGTACTCGCTCGGGTCGGTCGTTGAAGCGCATCCGGGCTCGTAAGGATAGTCGGTTAATCCATCAAGGTCATTGTCTACCCCGTCATGGCAGATAGACAAAGAAGCGCCAGCGGGAGTCGCCTCGTCATTGTCCGCTGCGTAATCGCACCCATAGTCATCCGGGAAATCAATAAGTGAGTCGCCGTCATTATCGATGCCGTCAGAGCACTGCGCGGGGCTCACGGGGTCGAGCTCGTCGTTATCAACGGCGGACTCGCATCCAGGGTCCCGGGGGAAATCCGCCAAGCTATCGCTATCATCATCGACGCTATTGTCGCACGCGGGAGGCGTTCCCGGACCTGTTTCGTCGTTGTCCGTGAGTGAGTCGCAGTGCGGGTCCATGGGGAAATCAATATATCCATTGTGGTCATTATCTATCCTGTCCGTGCATTGCGTGGGGTTGACAGGGTTGGTCTCGTCGTCATCGTAGTACATCGAGCACCCGACATCCTGGGGATAGTCAATGTACGTATCGCCGTCATTGTCAAGCCCATCATCGCACTGTGGATTAGGCACGTTGGACTCATCATCGTCAGAAGCGGAGTCGCATCCAGGGTCATAAGGAAAATCGATGTTGCTGTCCAAGTCGTTATCCAGGCCATCGAAGCACTCCGGCAGAGGCACGGGATCGGTCTCGTCATCGTCGGAGGTGGAAGCGCATCCAGGGTCAAAAGGCCAATCCGTTAGACTGTCGCCGTCGTTGTCGGCGAAGTCAAAGCATTGTGGATAGGGAGGTGCGTCAAACTCAGTAGTATCGAAAGGTGCAGAGCACCCCGAATCCCACGGGAAATCCATGAAGCCGTCTGTGTCGTCA
>JAUSJW010000107.1 GCA_030647105.1 Nanobdellota archaeon
ATTTGCCCATGCTTGTCTTGGCAGGCTTTATTTTCCTGGGCGCTCGCCTCGAGCTTGGGGCATGTGGTACTAGGAGTAGGCTCATATCCACTCTTGACCGGCCCTGCCCTAAAACTGGCACAGGCTTCTTCATACTTCGGCTGAGGGTACACAGCGCCAATCACAGCGAAGACCAAAACTGAAAACAAGATGCCGACGACGAAAATAATAAGGATTTTTCGGATGTCCATGTAAGCATGCTAGGAAAATGGACTATATAAAGATTGTGCAAATCTATTTATATGGCAAATCGTTCGTGAGTCGCATGAGAGCGCTCGAAACAGTAGCAGCGGTCGCAACCCTTACCGCTGCCGGATTTGCGGCGTATGTCGCGAGAGAGATTGTGCTCTCGCCTATCGAGGATGCTCCAAAAGAACTCGTCGTGGAGCTGGCTCCGTACGACCCACGCCCACACATGTGGATGATGGGTCAGGATGGGGATGGCCGCTTCATGACGCACCTGCGGCGCGAGGGGGAGACGGAAACATTTAGAGTCTATCGCCCGAGCACCGGATTTCAGAGCGTGCCCTATGACGGCTCCCCGACCAATCTCGACGCCGATGTGGAAAAACTTTGGCAACTCAATAGGGGCGGACAAGAGCCCTGTTTTAGCCGCGCCATCAAGGTGGGCGAAATGAAAAGCGATTTTGGCGATGAGCTCGTCCCGCTGTTCTGGCACATGTACTGGGCGCCAAAAGAGCAACCCGAGCCGTGGCTGAGCAAAATAATGTACTGAACCGTTATCTATTAAAACCCCTCTTCTGGAAATTCTGTGATGTACATTCCAAAAACGTACGGCGAGAGCAAAGTCGAGAAATGCCCCTTTTGCGGCGAGCAGTCGCTCACGATGAACCCGCAGAAAATTCCTGTCTGCCTCAAGCATAAGATGCGCAGGCTCGACGGCATGAAGTGCGTCTGTGGTGGATTGCTTGACATCCGCCAGGGCAAGTTCGGCGCGTTCTTCACCTGCCCCCTCTGCGGCGCGATGAACATGAGAAAGGTGCTCGCGATGAACGGCTTGTGAAGATTTAAATAACTCCCACATTCTCTTCTTAGTATGATTCCGACAAAGGGCTACGCGGCAAAGCAGGCGAAAGGCGCCCTTGAGCCGTTCTCCTTCGAGCGCAAGGCTCCCGGCCCGAAGGAAGTGCTCATCGAAATCGCGTATTGTGGCGTGTGCCATTCTGACCTTCACAAAGTCAACAATGACTGGGGCGGTTCCGCCTATCCTCTGGTGCCTGGACATGAAATTGTGGGCATCGTGAACAAAGTCGGCAAAGACGTGAAGCGCTTCAAGCCCGGAGACAACGCGGGAGTTGGATGCTTCATCGATTCTTGCAGGAATTGCGAGGCGTGCAAGGACCACGAAGAGCAATATTGCGCCTCCGCGACCTGGACCTATGGCGCGAAGCTTGCTGACGGCTTAAGAACGTATGGCGGCTATTCCGAGCGCATCGTTGTCAATGAGGACTTCGTTCTAACCATCGCGAAGGATGCGAATCTCGCTTCTACTGCGCCGTTGCTGTGCGCCGGCATCACAACGTACTCTCCCTTAAAGCACTGGAACGTCGGCAAAGGCCAGAACGTCGGAATTGTTGGATTGGGCGGCCTCGGGCACATGGGCCTGAAACTCGCGAAGTCGTTCGGCGCAAAGGTCGTCGCGTTCACGCATTCTCCTAAGAAAAAAGAGGACGCGTTAAGGCTCGGTGCCGATGAAGTGATTGTCACCTCTGACGTCGCGAGCATGGAAAAGCACAAAGGCAGTTTCGATTTCATTCTCGACACCGTTTCAGCCCCGCACGACCTCAATCAGATGCTTGGCATGCTCAGGCGCAACGGCCACTACGTGATTGTCGGAGTTCCAAGCGACCCGCACGCGGTGCACGCATTCTCTTTGATTGAAGGCCGCCATTCGCTTTCCGGCTCACTGATTGGGGGCATCAAGCAGACGCAGGAGATGCTCGACTATTGCGCGAAGAAGGGAATTGTGTCTGACGTCGAGGTCATCCCGATGCAGGACATCAACAAGGCCTATGAGCGCATGCTCAAAGGCGATGTCCGCTACCGGTTCGTGATTGACATGAAGAGTTTGAAGTGATGTTTTCTCGGAAAAAGCGACTATTAACGAAAGTTATATATATAGCTAACCTTTGTCAATCATATGATTCCGCTCTCACTCCGCATAAGACGGGAAACGCACCGCGCGATAGCCTCGGCGCAGGACACCATCCTGAAAGAGGTGTATCTGCATCTGGATAAAGCAGTATTGCATGGAGGCACCGCTATCTGGCGGTGCTATCAGGGCAGGCGCTTTTCTGAGGATTTGGATTTCTATTTCCCTAAGGAGCTAGCTAGAATTCAGGAAATCTTCGCTGCTTTGGAAAAACTTGGCTTCCGAATAAGCAAGAAAAAGATCGGCGCGCGTAGCGTCTATTCAGAACTGGAACGGGACCGCGCCGTCGTGCGCCTGGAAGCCACATTCCAGAACATCCCTGGGCATTTGGTAGATTACGAGACAGTTGAGGGCAATTTCATCACCATATACAGCCTCACGCCGGAAGAGTTTGTCAGGGAAAAAGTGAGCGCGTATCTGAGCCGGAAAAAAGTCAGGGACCTCTACGACATCTTCTTCCTCCTAAAACTCGTAAAGCTGGTTTCAGGCGTCAAAAAAGACCTTGAGCGGCTCCTGAAGGCGTACGCTCCGCCGCAAGACGAGCAGGACCTTAAAGTGCTGGTGCTCGAAGGCCTCGCCCCTTCCGCTTCAGAAATGAAAGAGTACATCCAGCGAACATGGGAAAGCGCAAATACCTAAACCGGATAGAGCAGCTGTTCGAGAAAAGCCCCGTCGTATCGTTTGACTCTATTGAAAGAATCGTACAATCCAAGAAGAAAAATAGCTATGCCAAGGTGCTGGTCTCAAACCTGGTGCGCCAGGGAAAAATCAAAAAGCTAGTCAAGGGGTGCTACACGATACACCCAGACGCGGGTTTGGCGGTGTTTTGTTTTCCGCCCGCCTATCTCGGATTGCAGTCTGCGCTGAGTTTGCATAGAATCTGGGATCAGGAAACTGTCCCTGTTATCCTGACTGCTAAAAACGTCCGTATGGGAATGCGCCAAGTCTTGGGCTCAAATGTGCTGGTGCGCAAAATCGCGAAGAAACATTATTTTGGGCAAGAGCTGCATCATGAAAGCCGGTTCTACCTCCCCTATTCCGATCTCGAGAAGACACTCATTGACTTTGTAAGTTTTAGGGAGCGCCTTTCCCCGGAGGCGCTGAAAGAGCTCAGAAAAAAGATAGACAGGAAGAAATTGGAGCGCTACCTAGCGAAGTATCCAGCGGAAACAGGAAGGAGGGTGAGGGGCCTTGTCAAATCGGGGTAGGGCTCTCGGAAAATCGTCAGTTGCCTCTTCCATATTGAAAAGATTTTTAAAAGCCGCAATCCCGTTGGAAAGCTATGCCCCGAGGCCGACCCGCGAAATCCATCATCCGGCAGAATATTGTCGAGATTCTCTATTTCATGGAAAAGGGCTACGGTTACGACATTTCGCGCGTCTACAGGAAGCTCTTCACCCCTGTCACCGTGCGCAGCATCTACTATCACCTCAAAAAGGGCCTTGCCACCGGTGAGTTCGAGGTTGCGGAAGTCAAGCAGGAGCAGGGCGAGTACTCGTGGGGCCCGAGCGTGACAAAAACCTACTATAAGCTTGGGAAAAGCGCGAAGCCGATGATAGTCGCTGAAGTCAAGGCGCACTTCGGCAAATAGAGAATATATTCTGCAGAGTATAAAGGTTTATTAATTACCATCTATGGTAAGCGCTAGGTTTATCACTTTAGGGGGGAAACGATTGTCGCTCGATACTGTATTGAGTCCTTGGGAGGCTGAGCACACCGACCACCGAAAGGACTTTGGTGGCTTCATGATGCCTTTATTCTTTGCGAAAAAGGGCACTCCTAAAAATCCCGACCATACCGTTATCGAACTCGAGCATCTCGCTAACCGGGGTAGCGTTGTCGCGTACAATACCTCGCACATGGGCAGAGTCGAGATTACAGGTTCCAGTCCGGCTCATATTCGAGACCAGCTTCAGCGTGTCCTGATAGCGAACGTGCATAGGTTAGATGAGGATGGAAGGGCTCAGTATACTGCCATCCCGAATCACGAAGGGGGACTGGTTGATGATGCCTATCTCAGTCGCCTGACAGAAGACCGGTATGTGGTGGTGGTGAATGCTGGCCATCTTGCTCCTGATTTGGCGTGGTTAAGAGGAAATACCGAAGGAATCTCGTTTAGGGATAGAAGCGATGAGCTCGCCATGATTGCTGTGCAGGGTCCAAAATCTCCAGAAACCCTTCAGCGATTCGTCGACGCCGGATTTTTAGAAGGAATTCTCCCCGTGCGAAAAAATGATGTTTCAGTGCTGTCCGTGCGAGGAAGAGAAGCAATTGTATCTCGAACCGGCTACACGGGAGAGCCGTATGGATTTGAAGTGATGGTTCCAAGAGAGCACGCTGTGGAATTCTGGGAGATGCTCCTGGCGATGGGCGTAACGCCGGCTGGACTAGGGGCGAGAGATTCAACACGTGCAGAAGCAGGCCTTCCGCTCGGCGGGCAGGAATTCTTAATGGGGCCTTATGGACAACCCATCCCAGCCTTCGCCGTAGAAAAATTGCGCCCGATGATTAGTCTTAATGGCCCAGGCAAGGAAGATATGCCAGGTATAGCAGCTCTCAAACGCCAATATGCTGCGTTCTTCAC
>JAUSJW010000019.1 GCA_030647105.1 Nanobdellota archaeon
CGTGGGCGCGATGCGCGGTTCCAAACGCGTCGTTGATGTAGACTTCGGCAAGGGCAGCGAGCTCTTTTGTGAACTCGGCGTCATTGGCTTCCTCTCCCGCGTGGAACCTTAAATTCTCTAACAGCAGGAGGTCTCCGGGCATCATTCTGTCGACCTCCGATTGCACTTCGTTTCCAATGCAATCCGGGGAGAGTGGAACCGCGACTCCTAGCTTCTTTGAAAGCGCTTCCGCAACCAGCCTCAGGCTTTCTTCCGGATTGCGCTTCCCATCGGGCCTTCCGAGATGCGAGCAAAGGATGACTTTCGCTTTGTGCTCCATCGCGTACTTGATGATGGGCAGCGAGGCGTCGATGCGTGTCATATCCTTGATTTTGCCTTCTTTCAGCGGCACGTTGAGATCAAGCCGTAACAGGACTTTTTTGCCATCGATGGCGATATCAGAAATGGTTTTGTATGCCATATCACGGCGTAGAAAAGGTGATATTTAAAGGTTATTGCGTGGGGTAATACACCATCTTGTACTCGTTGACGACCCAGAAATAATAGTAGTGGTCGATGCTTTGGTGGAACAAGGCTTTGAACTCATCGAGGATACGAATAAACTCCTCATGCGTCTGGACGGTCACCTCAATCTCAAAATCTCCACCGCCAATCGTCTTGTTGAGGTAGGGGATGTTGGGGTGCTCGAATGCCCATGCCTGCATTGCGGGAATACGTTTAGTGTCAAGCAAATAGGAGACGATCTTGTAGTGCCGATAGCCTATGCTGCCTCCATTAATCAGCGCCCGGTATCCCGCTATGATTTTGCGGCGCTCTAGCGAACGCACGCGCTGCATGACCGTTTTGACTGCGGCGCGTGTCTTTTGCGCCAATTCTACGAGCTCCATTCGCGCGTTCTCCGAAAGCGCCTTGAGGATGTCCACATCGAGTTTGTCTATCTTCTCGAACTGCCGGTCGAAGCTGATGAGGAAGCCCTGCTGCGTATTTTTCTTCCCGATGAGATAACTTTTTGGAAATCCCTGGATGTGGGAATACACAACGGTTTCGTACTTGTGGACGTATTGCTTGAAGCGCGCAAGAAAGCGCTCCCAAATTTTATAATAATCGAAGACTTCCCTGACGAGAATGACGAAGTCGATGTCCCAGGTTTCCTCAACGGTGAGGAACCACCAGATATCCTTGTCTTGGTTGAGGTACTCCACCATCTCCTGGTGCTTTTCAGGGCTGATATTTCGGAGCTTGATATAGACGCGGAAGCTGAAGTAGCCGAGCTTTGATTGGTCAATTGCAGTGAAGAATCCGGTGATAATCCCTCGTTCTACCATGCGGTTCACACGATATGCTACGACTTGCTTTGAGGACCTCACTTTTTTGGCAAGCTGGCTGAAGGGCTGTCTCGCGTTGAGGTCGAGCTCGTAGAGGATTTTGCGGTCAAGCTTGTCAATCTTGTACATTTTATTGCTATTCTTCCTTATTTCTATTTAAAACTTCCTTCTTTGACAAAAAATTCTGTTGAAATTTTTATATTCTGAATTGCATTCTCACTGAGTGGTGAAAATAATCGGAGGAAAGCACAATGACACAAAGCCTGCCAATTGGACGTAAAATCTTTCGCCGCCTTGTAGCTGCCTTGGAGAATGCAGGATTAGGGAGCACAAATTTAGACGTCGTGGAGGCTCCAGGAGTAGGCGACGTAACGTTAGACTTCGAAGAGAGGATTAGCTGGACAGCGGATTTGGGGCGTGGCAAGTATCTTTCTCTTGCTCTCGCAAAGGGATTCTCTCCATTGGACAGCAGAGTTCCACTCGCAGGAGTTAGGAATTTATCCAAATCAATTATGGAGGCTGAAGAGCATTCAGGCGTCTATCCTTCAATTTATGCTCATCAATTTGAGGACGTTGATTCCCGATTGGAAGTGTTGGTTGGGAGGGATAGGGCTCCTTGCGATATCTCTCCCCTGGCTGAGATGGCGTTCGAGGTATACGATGGGGGCCAGGGGATAATGTCAGGAGTATTGGCCAAATTATCAGGCGAAGGAAAACAAGTGTTTGTTTCAAAAAAAGAAGGGGACTTTGGCGGAGTATTTGCGAAATATGAACCTACTAAGGCGTATGATCTAGGTATTTTTGTGAGAGATATTGTGTCCTTCATTAAGGATCCTGAATCTGTTTCGATTGACGCCGCTCTGCAAACGGCTCCGCAAATCGAACTTGCTAGCCTGTATATCTTTGCGATCAATAGGGATCGAAATGCACTGAGATTCTTTGATTACGAAGGCCAGCGCATCCCCTATGTTGTTGTTTCCACTGAGGAGATCGGCGGCCGTATAGCTCGAGTTTTAGGCAATCTGTATTTTGTTGCTGGGGACGTTGCAACGCGGGACTACGAGAGGGATATTGTTGCGTCTCACTTGCATTATTGCAGGGAAATCGGCCATTTCCCCGCGATGGCCCAAGAGTTGGCAATTGCGGATAGCATGGGAAAGAAAGCAGCATACACAGTATGGAGGGCTGTTGAGGCTAGCGCACATTGCACTCCTCAGGAGAAAGCGATACCATGACACCACGACTTTCAATTGGAGTCTTTCACACGGAAATTTCAGTTGCAGATGCCCTCTATGGGCATCTGGATTCCCATCATGACCTTACAGTGTATTTGTGGAGAAAGAACCCTCAAAACCCAAGAAGGGGGGCACCCCGATTGACGCATGTCTGGGAGGTTCCTTCATATGGAGTTTACCTAAACTTCGTTGAGGCAGGTATCCCTAATCCAAATCTTAATCTGTACTTTTATCATAGAGAGCTGGAGGACCATAATGCGGCACATCTTCATGATATCCCTCAGGCGCGACAGGTGGTTATCTGGGATGCAGGCACTCGTCGGCGCGGATATGCAAAGTATACTTGGGCGAGAATTCCCTACTCTCAACCGGATGATCCCTCCAAGCGGCCATATCTACTTTTGCAGTCTATGCGACAAACAATCGACGAGCTGGTCGCCCGCAGGATGGCCGAACTTGTTCGATGACCTCAAAGCTCAAAATCGGGAATGTCGACAGGCTCGCGAACGTTACTTATTCGCTTTTTGTTGGCGCAGCTATCGACGCAGCGTCCGGGGCGTCCGCCTTGGAAGTGCTCGTTTCTAGGGCCTCGGCGACAGGCATCAATGCCGCGACTGGCGGGTGGTATGGGTGGTGGAGGGAGAAGATGTGCTCGTATACAGGAACTACTCAGGAGAGTGGCCCTCTTCGAAAGGGGGTTTCCGACCTCTTGGCGTTTTGCACGTTCCAGATTCCCCTTTACGCCCTTGTTCGCACCACTGGCGGAGCTATTGGAGAGCTTACTGGAAAAGGAGAACTCGACGTAACGGAGATTCTCTCTGGCATGGGCCTTCTTGCAGCGTTCTCGCCTTTGATAGGGCCTACTCTTGGGATTTATACCGACACAGTTAGGCGTCTCTTCGGCATCAAGTCAGCGGCTGAAGGGGCGTATTCCGAAATAAACAAAGAATGAATTACTTCTTGAACTTCTTCTGGTAACGTTCGACGGACTCCAGAATAATCTTCTTCGCTTCTCCCGCGTCTTTCCATCCGAGAATCTTCACTTTCTTGCCTTCGAGGTGCTTGTAGGCTTCGAAGAAGTGGGCAATTTCCTTGAGGTAGTGCTCGGGTAAATCTTTGAGGTCCTTGTGGCCGTCGAAGCGGATGTCGCCTATGGGGACACAGAGAATCTTGTCGTCATTTTCGTTGTTGTCGACCATCTCTAGGACGCCAATGGGGCGGCATTCGATGAGCGTGCCTTGCTTTGTGGGGTGGGTGACGAGCACCAAGGCGTCGAGGGGGTCATTGTCTTCCGCGAGCGTCTGGGGGATGAGACCGTAATCTCCGGGATAATGGAAGGGTGAGAAGAGGACACGGTCGAGCTTGAAGATGCCGTATCTCTTGTCGTACTCGTACTTGTTCTGGCTGCCTTTCGGAATCTCGACAATCATGTTGATGACGTCGGGCGTTTTACTGCCTGTGGGTAATCCGTGCCAATAGTCCATTTAGAAAGAGGGTTTTGTCCGTTTTATAAGCCTAACGCATGCTATTTATAGGGGTTTATCTTTATCTTGCTTGTGGAATCCTACTACTACCTCGCCTGGCGACCGACAGAAGAAATTGGAAGATATGCAACAGCTTTAATCGCTGAGCTGAAATCGCGTTTTGGGCATGTTGGAATATCAAGGAAGGCAGTCGGGCCGCACATCACGCTGATTCCACCCTTTTCGACTCGGCATCTTGAGACGATAAAAGAGATTGTCAGGACAAGTGTTGCGGGACGGAAGCCGCTACAGATCCACGTGAACGGGTTTGATTGTTTCAACAAAAAGAACAAAGTCATCTTTCTCGCTATTGAAGCGTCGCCGGAGCTACTTCAGCTGAGAAACGAACTAGCGAAAAAAATCAACGAGCAGATTCCGGACTTGCGCCAGCCTTTCCTCCCAGAAGCCTCGCTCACCTGGCACCTGACCGTCGCTTACCAGGAAATCAACGAGAACTTTTCTGAGATTTGGGAGTACCTTCAGCAGAAAGAGAAACCGGTTTTGGAAGAAACCTTGGAAACGTTGAGCATTGTCGGAGACGGGAAGATTATCGATTTCCCGTTCAACCCTTAAATGGCCCACTCCGGTTAAACTTCACTGAAGAATTTTACCGCAAAACCGCAGAATTGAATAATTGTTTCTTTGTCAAGCTCGAATTCTTTCCGGTATCCCAAATAATTTTGTGAGGTTGGGGAGACGACTTTGCCTTCCATTAATTCTGAATAGGTGATGCACTTGATATGTTTCTTGGATACAACTATAAAATAACAATTCTTGTAGGGATAGTCTTTCGGTAAATCGCTCGCACTAAATTTTTCTTCTTTTCTAAACTTTACTTCAATAAAGAACACTTCTTTGTTGCTGGGGTGTTGAACTATAAAATCAGGCATACATCGAATGCTATGAGCGACATCGGTTCTAACGCCCTTCAAAAGATCGCGCGCTGCTGGCACCGTGTTTTCCATTCCATATCTAAACACGTTATAATTCAGCGACAAGAATAACTCTTCAATTAACGCTTCTGCAATTCTCCCCTTTATCATTCCTTCTTCATATCTTTCTTGTCTGTTGGATAGTCCGTTACTTTTTCTTATCGCTGTGTCTTGATGGGGCCTACATAAGGGTTCACCATAATTTTTAAGTGAAAATGTCTTTTCTTGAGGGGTAATCTCCGCATCACATTTAGAACAACGATTGTCTTCCATCTACCCTCAATGGCTCATAATATATTTGATTAATTCTATGACACGATTGGAATAGCCCCACTCGTTGTCGTACCAGCCTGTCACGGTGAGCATCTGGTTGTGGACGACTTCAGTTAGCAGGGAGTCGAAGATGCAGGAATGGGGATTGCCGATGATGTCAGTTGAGACTAACTCTTCCTCGCTGTACTCGAGGATGTCTTTCATGTGGTACTTGGAGACGCTCAGGAACAGTTCGTTCACTTGTTCGGGGGTGACGCCCCCTGTCTCTAACTCGGCGACGAAATTGCATAGTGAACCATCTGGAGTCGGCACGCGAATAGAGGAAGCGACAATCTTACCTTTCAAATTCGGGATGACCTCCATCACCGCGCTTGCGACTCCTGTGGAAGTGGGGACAATGTTCAGGCTGGCTGACTTTCCCCTTCTCAAATCCTTGTGCGGCGCGTCGACCAATCGCTGGTCCTGCGTGAAACTATGCACGGTTGTCATGGCGCCGGACTTGATTCCGTAATTGTCGAAGATGATTTTCGCCATGGGCGCGAAGCAGTTGGTCGTGCAGGACGCGTTGCTTACGAGCTGCTCTCCCTTGTAGGTGTGCTCATTGACTCCTAACACCATCGTCTTGATTCCGTCGCCTTTCGCGGGAGCGGTCAATAACGCCTTTCTTGCTCCAGCGTTGATGTGGTTCATCAGGCCGTCTTTACTCGTGAAGATGCCGGTCGATTCTACGACCACATCCACTTTCAAGTCCTTCCAGGGAAGTTTTTCAGGCTCTTTCACCTGCAGGAGCTGGATGCTCTGGGAATTGACCTCAAGCGTGTTCCCGTAGCACATGATCTGCCCCGGAAACGCGCCATGCACGGAATCATGCTTCAAGAGCTGGGCTAAGGCAGCGGGTTCACCCAAGTCGTTTATGGCAACGAAGCGAATGCCTGGCACGTTGATGCCCGCTCTCAGAACTAACCTTCCAATCCTGCCAAAGCCATTGATGGCTACATTTACCATGGTCCCTCTTTTTTGAATGATTCTGGGCGAATCGCTTTTTAAATCTTTGCCAGAACCGCGTCAATCTCTTTCTTGAGAACGGCTTCTGTCTTGTAGCCGACGAGCCTGTCCGCTTCTTTTCCGCCCTTGAAGACAATGAGGCAGGGGATGCTGCGAATTTCATGCTCCATCGCGAGCTCGCGGTTCTCCTCGGTGCTCGCCTTTGCGAAGTTAAGCTTTCCCGCGTATGACGGCGCGAGCTTTTCGAAGACCGGCCCCATCATCATGCACGGGCCGCACCAGCTCGCCCAGAAATCCACGATGACCGGGATTTTTGATTCAGTGACTTCCTTTTTCCAATTCGCGTTTGTGAGTTCAAGCATTCTGTCCACCTGTCATGATTCTGCTTTCCTGTTCATAGAGGAGCATGTCCCGGTAGAGCAGGCGTATTTTAAAAATGTGTTGGCCCGCTTCCACGCTCCGGTCGAGCGAAAATGCCGACAATGGCAGCACATAAATGTGATTCCCTGTGAATCCCTTGCCTGACCAGCTGACAGAGCTCAGTTCGCCTTGCTTTACCTCATAGGGTTGTCCTGAGGTGCCGATGAACTGCGCGAGCGTCATACTAGCCTTTTTCTTGTCGAGCAGCACTTCTACTTTCGCGTCAGGCGGGAGCACTTCTCCTTCCTTTGTCTTTAATGTGACGTTCGCCTCGATGAGCTGCGCTGTTCCTTCGGGATTGAGGACGACAAGGCCGGTTGTCGCGGGCTCGAGAAATAAGTAGGCTAGCGCGATGATGAGCACTGAAACCGCCGGCACTGCGTAGAGCTTAAGATTTGCGGATTTTCGCAACGAAGAACCCCTCCGTGTCGTTGTCCTGCGGCCAGAGCCTGAGGCACTTCTCAACTTCCTTAGAATACGTTTTGCCTTCGAATTCGGTGATGATGTTTCCTCTCTTTAATCCCGGCAGTTCGACATGCTCAAGCGACGCGTTCGGATACTCTTTCAGGAGCCAGTCCATGACTCCCTCATCCTCTTCCGGCTCCAAGGAACAGGTCGAATACACCATCGTGCCATCCGGTTTCAACACTTCGAAAGCGGCTCTGAGGAGTCGTCTTTGTTCTCCCATGATTTTTCTCACCATGTTCGGATTCCAGATGCGCAGCGTTTTCAGGCTCTTTCGGATGGTTCCCGTGCCTGAGCAGGGTGCGTCTAAAAGGATGCGGTCAAAAAGCAGGCCAGCGTCCTTGAAGCGGGCGCCGTCCATGAGCGTTAAGAGTGTGTTTGTCGGGGACATGCGCTGCATGTTGATGCCTAATGCGGCCAGACGTATGCCCTGAAAATCGTTGGCGATGAGGATGCCTCGGTTTTCCATGTACTGCGCGATTTGGCTCGCCTTGGAGCCGGGCGCCGCGCACATGTCAAGAATCGTTTCTCCCGGCTTTGGGTCCAAGACAATCGGCGGAATCATCGAGGCCGCTTCCTGGATATAGATGTAACCTAACTGGTGTTCGATGGTGTTGCCGACGTCTCTTCTATAGTCGTCTCCTTCGCCCTTATGGTCGATGAAGAAGCCTTCCTTGCACCAGGGGATGGGGTCGAGATGCCAGTTCTTTTCCATTCTTTTTCTGAGGTCTTCGACAGAGATTTTGAGCGTGTTGACGCGGATGCTTCTTCGCAAGAACGAGAGCGAGCACGCGATGAACGGTTCCCAGTTCGTGAGCTTGGAGTAGCGCTCCCTGAAGCCGTCCTTGATTTGGATTTTATCGGAGTTGGGAATCGCGTCCATGGATTTTGAATCCTGCGCGGCTTTATATCGTTATCTTCAGTATTTCTTCATTTATTACTTACTTAATAATAGTTACAAGGGTAAGGTATTTAAATGACTCTCGCCCCCTCCCCTGTATGTCAAGAGAGCCTGCTGTCCAACTTTCAGAGTTTGAAATCCATAAACTTCTCTGGAATGGGCTCTTGCATTCTATGGTCATTCTTGCTCCTGGGCGAGAATCGGAAGGTCTACGCTCCGGGCAGAATTTTCATGATGAGCTTGTTACCATTGTCAACGGGCACGGCAGAATACCTGCTGCTCCCAAAATGCGCGAGAACGCCCAAATCCTGGCGCGGGAAGGTGTGCTCAATGAGTTCAAACGAGCAGACGACAGGGCCTCTTCCAAGCATCCCCGCTATTTTGCACTGAGCACATATGGGCGGGATTCCTTTTTTCCTATTGCAGACGCAGCACTTGCTCTTTTTGCACAATTAGGCTTTTCCTACGGCCGTTTTTTAGGTGACTATAGGGGTTCAATCGGTGAGAGGCGGATTATGCGTCGTGTGGACTCTCTTCTTAGCTTGTATGACTCTGAGGTGTTCAGCTGGGGAGAGCAACGTCTAACTGAAGCACGCGCACAGGGGTCACTTCCCACTCTCCAAACTACACGCGCGCAAATCAGCCGGCGATTAGGCCTTTCTTCGACAGGTCAGTATAAAAATATCGCCATGCTTTCTTCATTAGAACTTATTACTGTTGAAGGCGAACAAGCCACTAGGTACTGCCTCAGGCTTGATGCTGAAGCAGGCACTCCCAAAACGTTTGCTGAAACGCTCGATGTTTGGAGATATCACTCCAATCGCTATATCCTGGACGCGATGGAGCAGGCTAGAACGCGTGGGGCATTTGTCAATGGAACTTTGTTTGATGTGAATAGCCTAGCAACTTTACTTGCCCCCTTCCATGCGCAAAAAGATGATGCCACTTCGAAGCGATATCGAGACGCGCTGCATGCCATTTCACAACGGCTCGTTGTCGCTGACCTTGCTGAGATTACTACTCCTACAAGCTATGAAGCGCCTGTTCAGCTAACCGAACGCGGAAAAAAACTCGCCGAACAGTTCTTGCTTCCACTGCGTTGGGCAGTTAGAAATAACCGAGACACTCGATATGTGATGACTCCTCAACGAGAAGGAGAGCCTAATCGATTTACCCACTCTGCAGAAATACGGCATCTCTTGATAGACTACCTTGCGTTTACTCGTCCAAACTCTTAACCATATACGGGCCTTCTCTCTCGTAGCCGAGCTTTCTGTAATATTCTCTCACGCCGACGCCTGAGATGACAATCACCTTCTTCTTTCCGGCGTTTCTCGCAATCTCTTCAGCCTTTGCCATGAGTTCCTTGCCAATGCCCTTGTGCTGGACCGCGCCGGTCTTGCCGAGAGGCGTCGCTTCGCCGTAGACGTGCACCTCTCTTATAATCGCGGAATCGAGCGTGATTTCCGGCCTTAAACTTTGATCGGGGAAACGCAGGCGGCAGAAGCCGATGAGCTTGTCCTCTTGCTCCGCGGAGAGGAAGAACTCCTTGCCGCCGGAGGCATCGTACTCCTGAACTTTCAACTCGTGCGTCGAGATGAGATTTGAAGCTCTTCCGAGTTCTCTACACCTAATGCATCTGCAGACGATTCCTTTCTTCTTTTGCACTTCCAGGACGAGTTGGCGCAGGTTTGTCTTGTCGACGCCGTCTTCTGTCATATCCACTGGGATGTCGCGCTGCACGCGCATGATACGCACCCATTCGGGAACAGATTTCTTGAACTCCGCAATCATCTCAGCGGCTTCTTCTGCGCGAATGGGGATGAATTTGCCCGCTTTCCAATCGTCGTACAGCTCGGTTCCGCGCATGACCAGTGTCGGATACACCTTCACCATGTCGGGCCTGAAATCCGGGTCTTCGAAAATGCGCTTCAAGCTTGCGAGGTCCTGCTCTCTTGAGACTCCCGGCAATCCGGGCATCATGTGGTAATTGATTTTGAAGCCGAGGTTCTTGAGGATTTTTGTCGTGTCAATCGCGTCCTTGACCGTCTGCTTTCTCTTGATTCTTTCGAGCACGTCGTCATAGGTCGTTTGCACGCCGACTTCGACGCGCGTCGCGCCCCAAGTGAGCATCTCGTTCGCGTGGAGCAGCTGCGCGTTGTCGGGCCTGGTTTCTATGGTGAGTCCAATGCATCGAATCGCGGCAAACTCGTTCTCCTCCTGCTCTTCTTCCAATGTTTTTGCATCTTGTTCTTTCATCTCAAGGAGTTTCTTATGGATACGTGTTACTCGCTCATCCGTATGGATATTGTGGGGCAACTCGAAGAACGCGATGAACTCGTTCCGCTTCAATTTTCCGTTCTCGAAAAATTGCTTGGAGAAATCGTTCATCGCTTTGTAAGCTTCCATAATAAACTGATTCTTGTAACGTGGAGGAAAGGCGGGGAAGGTGCCGCCCATGATGATGAGGTCAACTTTCTCAGGAGTATGTCCGAGGACGAAATATTGCTCTAGCCGATTCATGACTTGCAGATAGGGGTCGTAGAGATTGCGAATGGCTCTCCTGGTTGCGGGCTCAAATCCGGTGTACGCCTGCGGCACATCGCCGAACACCGAGCCGCGGCCTCCGGGGCAATAGGTGCACGTGCCATGGGGGCACTTGCTTGGCTTCGCGAAAATGGCGATAGGCGCAACGCCAGAAATGGAGCGCTGGGGCTTTGAGAGCAGGAACGGGCGGATGCGCTCGACATCTTCATCGGGCGCGTGCATCAGAATCTCGTAATCAGTCGGAATCTCTTTTATGCCATGCTTCTTGCAGAGGTCGGTCTTAGCTCGCGCGAGACGCTCCTTGGACGGGCCTTCCTCCTTGATTAAGGCGATAATCTCCTGATAGTAGCTCATCCGCTTCGTGAGTGCCCGGGAATTTATAAACCTTGAAGTACCGTGATGAACTGCTTGGCCTCTTTCTCAGGTTTTTGGGCGAGGCGGTCCACTTCGTCCATGTAGGACGGGTACCGCGAGCGCCTTAAAGGCAGGCTCTGGTTCAGGTCCAGTTCGATGATTTCCTCGTTGTTCGCGTTCCGAACGCGCCTCATGACGATTTCTTCCATGCGTTACCTCCGTTTGAGTTCTTTCAGCTCTTTTACGAAATACTCAAGACAGTCAAATCCGCAGAAGCTGGCCTTCTTCCTGAAATCCTGCGGTCCGAAGACAATGGTCATATTGTTGGTGTTGGATGGTTCGAGCTCCGCGTGGCAGTTGGAGCACTGCTCGAGATGCTTCTTTTCCTCCTCGTGCAGCTTGTCCGCGAGGAACTTTTTGAGATGGAACCCGCCGCTGTCCAAGTCGCTCTTCATCTTGAGCAGCTCTTCATACTCGAGCGCGTCCATGACCTCTCTGAGGCGGTACTTCATGCGCGTTCCTCGAACTTGACGAACCACTTGTTTACTTGGGGCTCGAACCCGAACACGACGTTGTACTTCTTTCCTTTGTCTAAAGCGAAGAGCATCGGCATCGGGACGGTCGTCTCGTAGCTCGAACCTCTCCTGTACAATTTCCGGCGGAACTCGGTGGCGGTCATACTTATTTTTATCCTTTTATTATTACTTATTTATAATCTTTCTGGTTCTTGGCTGTTAAGACTACTTATTTTAGTATTTATTTTTTGATTAATAAAACTACTTATATTTAATAGTTGTGATTTTAGAAAGAAACTTAAATCCCCTTGCTTTTGATTGCACATGCGCATTGCTGTCGTTGTCTCGTCAAAAGACCCTGCAGGGATGAACATCAAGAAGCACTTGCTGGAGCACGCTCATACTTCAGAAGGGATGTTCGAAGGAGAAGCAGTTTACAGATTTCCAAAATTCTCTCTGTATACAGTTCCTAATTTTTGTATCTACGCAGAGCATCTCGACAAAAAAATAAACGCAGACTTGATTATCTTCGCGACGACGCACAAGAGCAAGGAGAACGTGCCGGCGCTGACGTGCCACTGTGTCGGGAACTGGGACGAGGCGAAAATCGGTGGTAGGGCGAAGATTCTAGGGTACGCACCGGCAGAACTGTTGAAGAATGCTTATCTCTCTTTGAAAAAGCACGCGGTTGCGGGATATGAAACAACTATCGAGGCGACGCACCACGGACCCGAACTGGATATTCCGTGCATCTTCATGGAAATCGGCTCCACAGAGAAAGGGTGGAATGATGCGGCCGCTGGAAAAGCGATGGCATCCGCAATTTTGGAAACAATTCACACGGATCTTCCCCCTCAACGGGTGGCTTTTGCTCTTGGTGGGCCACACTACGGGAATTCGTTCATGAAGATTATGGAAAGAAGCGACGTCGCGATTGGCCATCTTTGTCCTAAGCATATGCTTTCTTTTGTTGATGAACCTATGTTGAAGCAAGCGATTGAGAAGACTCTTGGATGTAAGCTTGTTGTCTTAGATTGGAAGGGACTTGGGCAGGAAAAGGAGAGGTTGAAACTGCTTCTTGAAGAATTGAAGATTGAATTTCTTAGAACCGACAAGTTTTAATAGCGGAAACACCAAGGCGCATAAAATGGGTGGCTTTCGAGAGGGAGTGGCCGCATTGTTGAATGATACTTCTTCTTCCTATGCCCATCTTCGGGGGGTTTGTGATTCCATCGGCAGGAGCCGAGGTGTCAGGCAGAATGACCTGGACGATCTCTTTCATGACGCGCTTCTTAGAGTTGGCACTTCCGGATCCCCTTCCGACGTGGAAGCGGGATTGGTTATCTCTGCTTATCGGTTTGCCGTAGCTGATTATCATCGTGAGCGTTACAGGTACGGGGTTCCTCAAAGCTTCGATGGTTTGCGGGGCTCTTCTTTTCACCAAGAATTTGCAGATACTCGCGAACCAGATCCCGCTAGTATCGGGGGTAGGGAGTGGGTCGCCTCTGTGGTTGATGGATTCCGTCATATTAATCCGCGACTTGCTCAAATTGTGGCTTTACATTGCCTTGATGGGTTATCCCACTCCGAAGTCAGGGCGGCTTTGAAGATTCCACCCGGTACCGAGAGTCGTTTGGACACACAAGCCCGGAACCTGTATCCCGTTGTTTTACGAACTATGCGTTAATTTCTTAAAATGAGGTTATAGGGACTTCTTCCTAAAAAAATTTGAGAACTATTCAAGAAAAAATTTATTTCCCGCCTGCTCCAGCGGCTTTCTTCTCTTCGGGCAGGAGCTCTTTGATGAGTGTCTCTGGAATCTTGGCTTCCCTGAGCTTCTTGCGCACGAAGGCGGACTCCTTGTCCTTGTAGAGCTCTATGAACTGTTTGGCCTGCTTCTCGTACTCGACGCGCCTCGCAGCCATGTCCTCGGCGAGCTTCTTCTTCTCCTGCTCGAGGTGCGTTTTTTCTTCCGCGGTGAGTTCGGTCTTGCCCGACTTGATTTGGGCGTCGAACATTCCGGCGTTAATATCAAGAATAGTATCGTGCGCGGGCTTGCCCTCAACGAGGATGCCCATGCTCTGGCAAGTTCCGCATACTTCCTTGACGCGGTCCTTGAGTGTTTTTCCTAAGAGGGAGTCTTCCTTCATCTTCGCGACTTTAATTGCCTGCTCGATGAGGAGGTCCGCGACCTTGTCTGTGAGCGGGTTGCCTGAGCCCTTCTCGACGCCGGCTTCCTTCTTGATGAGAGCAGCGGCTGGAGGAGTTCCGACAGTGATTTCGAACGTCTTGGAAGAAGTATCAACGATAACCTTAATCGGCACCTGCATGCCTTTGAAGCTCTCGGTCTTTTGGTTGATGGCTGAGATGACCTGGCCGATATTCACACCGAGCGGGCCTAAGGCTGGACCTAACGGAGGCGCCGCAGAGGCCTTGCCTCCTTCAACCAATGCTTCAATGGTTTGACTTGCCATGCTTTATGGGACTCCTCGTTAATTTATAAAGATTCCGACTGGCCTCAAATCTTCGGGGCCGCTGAAAACGTCTCGGTCTCGTCGCTTTCGTCGGCTTCCTCGGTCTCGGGCTCAGCGCTGTCGCGGCGGATGACCTTGACGGCGTCCATCTTCATGGTGATGGGGATAGGCACGGCGCTCTCCAGGAGCTCCACGACTACTTCCTCTTTCTGCCTGTCAATTCGCGTGACCTTCGCCTGTTCTCGCTTGAAGGAGCCGGAGATGATTTCCACGATGTCGTGCTTCTGGATGTTGATTTCGTGCTTGACTTGCTCGAGCATATGCTCGACTTCCTTGTACTCGATGTTGTTCGGAAGAACGCCCCTCGCGTACGGGACGCCGAAGGCCGCCTGCTCTGCGTCGGAGCGTGAGCCCGCCTCGACGAAGATGTAGCCGCGCATGCCATGCGGGCGCACGACGCCGTACACTTCAAGCTTCTTGCGCTTTGAGTTGCTGACTACAAAATCCATGACCTGGTCCTCGCGATTCGCGGTGGTCCTGACGGCGTAAAGGTTGCATTCCATGGTGTTCACGCTAAGGGGGGGAAGATGAGCTGCCTGATGAGGTGCACGACAAATCCCAGCAGGCCGACGAGGCCCATGCCGAGGGCGGCCGCTTTCGCGACTGTCCAGTATTCCTGTTTTGTCGGCTTGCGTGTCACCCTTAATACGCGCAGGCATTCTATCCCAAAACTTTTGAGCTTGACGAGGGCTTGCATGGTTACTCGATGAACTCGATGCCGAGTTCCTTCTCCATTTCTTTTTTCTTCACGATGTTCGTGGTGTTGGTGCGGCCCAAGATTTGGCCCGACCGAACGCCTGTGACAATGAGCATAACCCTGATGGTTTTATCCAGGTCTTTGTAGATTTGGGCGCCCCAGATAATTGTAGCGTCCTCGTTGAGCTTTTCGGAGACGGCTTCGACGACCTTTCTCGCTTCGTCGAGCGTCATGTCCTCGCCGCCCGCGACGTTAATCAAGGCGCCCGTGGCGTTGCTGATTTCGACGTCGAGCAAGGGATTGGTGATCGCTTTTTCTACCGCCTCGATGGCCCTGTTTTCTGTGTCGGACTCGCCGACGCCGATTAACGCGACTCCGCCGTCCTTCATGACCGCGCGGATGTCCGCGAAGTCGAGGTTGACAAGGCCGGCTTTTGTTACGAGCTCCGCAATGCCCTTGACTGAATTAGTGAGGATTTCATCCGCCACTTTGAACGCTGTGTGCAGCGGCAAGTCCGGAGCCAATTCTAAGAGCTTGTCGTTGGGAATGACGATGAGCGTGTCGGTGAGGGCCTGCATCTTCTCAAGGCCGATAACCGCGTTTTCATAGCGCCTGTGGCCTTCCATGGTGAAGGGCATCGTTACGATGCCGACGGTCAGGGCGCCTATCTTTCTCGCGACTTCAGCGACGACGGGGGCGCTTCCTGTTCCTGTTCCACCGCCCAGGCCGCAGGTGATAAAGACCATGTCGGAGTTCTGGAGCGCGTTGCGGATGTCCGCCTCGTTCTCTCTCGCCGCTTCCTCACCTACTTTTGGGTTGGAGCCCGCGCCCATGCCTTTTGTGCTCTCTTTTCCGATGAGAATCTTCCTGTCAGCGGTCGTGTACAGGAGGTCCTGAGCGTCGGTGTTGATAGCGATGGTCTCTGCGCCCTTGACGCCAACCTCGGTGATGCGGTTGACCGTGTTGTTTCCGCCGCCTCCGCAGCCTACGACCTTGATGCGCGTGCGCTGGTTGGCTAGGAGTTGCTCTAGCTCGGCGTCAATATCGTTCGTGTGCGCCTTCTTCGGCTCTTCGTCCTTTGAGGTTTGTGAGATGACTGCCATGTGCCTTTTTTTAGGGGGTTTCTATATAATTCTTATTCTTTTTTTTCATGCGTGAACGCGATATCCTTAATGGCTGGGATGAGCTCTTTGACTTTTTTGCTCATCTCCTCATGCACTTCCTTGGGCAGTTCGAAGGGAAGCGCGGCTGTCGCCTTGCCTTCCTG
This sequence comes from Nanobdellota archaeon, assembly GCA_030647105.1. Taxonomy (GTDB): domain Archaea; phylum Nanobdellota; class Nanobdellia; order Woesearchaeales; family WJIZ01; genus JAGVXW01. Next base: position 15,994 of record JAUSJW010000019.1, read on the forward strand.
GACGGCCACTTTAGCGTCGAAGCCTAGGATGAGCTTGAGGTAGCCTCTGACTTTCTGAGCGTCATCGTCCACTTTCTTGACGATTTTCGCGTGATACTCTATGCTCTTTCCCGAGAGCGGGTGGTTGAAGTCCACGAGGACGCGTCCGCCTGAAGAGGTCTTGACGAGGCCAATCTGGTTGTCGATATTGACCTGGAGCCCGGGGAAGGGGTTGATTTGGTGCTCGACGAACTTTCTTTGCGGGATGAGCTGGACTAATTTCGCTGACTTTTTGCCGAAGGCTTTCTCCGGAGCTAAACTCACCGTGAACGCCTTTCCGATTTCCTGTCCGGCTATCGCGTCATCAAGACCCTTGAGCACGTGCCCCTGGCCGACGCAGATGAGCATCGGACCGTACTCCGCTTTCTTTGAGACGATGCCTTCTTTGTTGGCGACTTCCTTGTCTGTCGTGTCGAAGACAACGCCGTCAGCCTTGCCGGTGAACTCCAGCTCGATGAAATCGTTTTGCTGTATCATTCTGGGTCACTCTACCTCGGTTTTCGCCCAAGTAGAAGCTAACTTCTTGGAAACGTGGCAGATTTATAAAGGTTGCGAATTATTTTCTTTCAGCCTTCTCTTAATCTCTTTCACGACGTCTTCTGAGCGCATATCGGTCGTGTCGATGACGAGGTCAAAGGCGTTCTCGTTGGGGAAGGTGATTCCATAGTATTCCTTGTAGCGCTTGCTCTCGGAGTCCATGCGCTTTTTGAGGAGCTTGATTGCTTCTTCGAGGTTCTTGTACTGCTCTGAGGAGCGGGACGCTCTCATGATACGCTTCGCGGCTTCTTCCGGGCTGACTTTGAGATAGATTTTGTACGAGTTCGGAATGAAATGGAAGCCGAGGCGCGAGTCCATGACAAAATCAGTCTTGCTCGCTAGGTTGCGCTGCATGTCGTCCAGCTCGGTGTCTATGGACTTATCGGTCTCAGCCTTCTTTGAAATCTCAAGGATAGTCAGGCCTCTTTTTTTGGCAATCTCGCGCATGAAGTCGCCCACAGAATAGTAAGGATACTTGAGCTTGTCCGCGAGCATCTTGGAGACAGTGCTCTTGCCTGAGCCGACAGCGCCGGAAACGGTGATTCTCATACGTTCACAGAAAGGAGCTTCGTATATAAAGATTGCTCAGAGCCGTTGCACGTAGCGGTTTCCGTTGATTCTAATCGCTGTGACGAAGTAGATAAAGAAGAGGCCGAAGGCGATGGCAGAGAACTGGATGCCCATGAAGGGCGACTGGGAGAAGAGGTACTGCTCGAATCCGAAGGGCGCTGTGAGTATCTCTAGGAGTACCATGGGCGTCGCGGCGTAGAACGCGAGCATAAGAGTTTGGGCGAGCGTAATCTGGCTCTTGAAGGTCTTTGCGAGCAGGAAGCTCAGAACACAGAGGGGAAAGATGACTAACAAATATTTCGCGAGGTAGGCGAGCATGTAAAAGAGCAGGATTCCGGGGAGCAGGAGCAAGAGGAACGCGAGGCCTGTCTTCACACCCATGTCTCTGGAATTCGCGAAGTCGTACGACGCGAACTCAACGCTCAGGTTCTCGTTCCAGAGATTGTAATGCAGCGCCTTGTCAGTTATCAGGAAACGCTCGGTCTGCATGGTCTTGTTGCCGGTCGTATCGAGTGTGAGGAAGGGGCTCTTCGACGGGAACATGACGGGACCCTTTGTCGCGAGCTTCGCGTCCAATCTCAATTGGCCGATGCTCAGGGCGCTCGTCTGCATGTTCGAGGAAATATCCACGATTTTCGGGATGAGCAGGAGCATCAGAACGCAGAAACTGAACAGGATGAGGGTGAGGAAGTAGCGGAACGCTTTGCCCACATCTTTCTCCCCTAATTCGAGATAATGCTTGAAGACGAGTGTCTTGCGCATGATAGAGAAGAACTCCTTGACCATCTGCGCGAATGTCATTACGTTGCTCCTGAGAATCGAGCTATTTAAACGTTTTCCTTTCAGATTATGAATATCAAATCCTTTTCTTCTTCAATCACTTCTTTCACCTGGAAGATTTCTCTGATGGCTTCTTCAATGAGCCTAATTCTCCAGGAGCGTTTTAATGCGGTGAGAGCAAACCTCTCCTTTCCGACTCTCTTGATTTCTTTTAGGCCCTTCTTGAGGTTACTAAAATTTTGTATAGCCGTTACTGAAATGACCCAGTCAAAATAATGATCGGGGTAAGGAATCCTTTCAGCACGAGCCTTCTTATATTCAACCTCAAGCGGTTTCCAGGCTCGCTCCAGAAGTTTTCTCGCAGGGTCGATTCCATACCGTTTGCATTCCCACGGGATTGTCGTTAGACCGGTTCCACAACCCACATCCAACAGCTTTTCTTCTGGTTTAACTATCACATATTTCTTGAGGATTTCAATCTTCTTTTCTTGCTCTTCTTTGTGGAGCTCTTCGTATCCTCTTTCGATGTAATCATAATAATTACCAAAAGGGAAACGTATGGGCCAAATCATCATGAGTTCAATGGATATCGGAAACGTTAATAAAGTTACCCCCCTACCTTTGAGACATGGGCGCGCACGAGTTTCTCAAAGGATACACTGGCAAGAGCCATGTCGTGCTGACGCGCCGCGGCAACGCCGCCATTCTTCTCGCCTTGAAGATTGCGAAGCACCTCGGAAAGACCAAGGTCGTCGTTCAGGATCAGGGCGGATGGATTACGTATCTGCAATATCCGGAGCGGCTCAAGATGGAGCTTGTGAGGATTCCTACGAATTACGGAGTTATCGACCCGAATGTCTTGTCGAAATATCTCGACAAATCGTCTGTGCTGCTTGTCAATTCACTCTCTGGGTATTTCGCTGAGCAGCCGATGGCGCTGCTTTTCGCGATTTGCCGACAAAAAGGAGCGTTATGCATCAACGACGCGTCCGGAAGCCTTGGAACCTTCCTCGCAAAGTCCGGGGATTTGATTATCGGCTCCTTTGGTGAGGATAAACCTGTTGAAGTGGGCTACGGCGGATTCCTCGCGTACGGCTTGCTCGAGTTTTCCACTTCTTTGATCGATGACGCGGACTTCGACTCCTCTAAACTCTCTCTCTTAGAGAAAGAGCTCAAGGGTCTTCCCGCAAAACTGAAGATTCTTCAAAGACAAAGTGAGATTATCAAGAAGGACCTCGCAGGAATGGACCTCCTCCATCCGGAAAGCAAAGGCATTAACGTCGTCGTGAAATGCGACGCTTTGCAAAAAGAAAGGGTTATAAAGTACTGCGCCCAACACGGATTGGAGCACACTGACTGCCCGCGTTACATTCGCGCGAACGTCGAGGGCGTCAGTGTTGAAGTCAAGAGGATACGCATATGAAGATTCCCGAAAGCATGGACGAGTGCATTTACTTCACCAATAGGACGCTCCCTAAAGGCAAGGTGTCGGCTTGGGCAAGGCGAAAAGAGTGCCCCAAGTGCCACAAGGCAAAAATGGGAAAGCCAGTTGTAAAAGGGAAGGTGAAGAGTCGCGCAGAAATCTACGTGTGCCCACATTGCAGTTTCACTGAGGACAAAGTTTTGCATGAAGAGAGCCTGATGCTTGAGGCGATGTACACCTGTCCTTTGTGCGGCAAGCAGGGAGAGTCTTCAGCTCCTTATGTCAGAAAGAAATTCCAGGGCATTTTAAGCTATGTCGTCGACTGCCAGCACTGCGCCGGAAAAATTCCGCTTACTAAGCGACTCAAAGACACAGCCGTTCCGGATTCGGACGACTAAACCCGGAAATCTTGCGGTTTTTCTCGGCTCACACTTATTAGGCAGTTTCTCTCCATTTTCGCCATGGCATTCAAGTCGCTTGTGGCAGGTGGAGTTGTCGGCGCAGCTTTGGGCTACGCGCTCTTTTCTCCCTCTCCAGAATCATCTGTCGGACCCGCGCTCACGTATCTGAAATCGAACCCCTCCGCTTCTGCTCAATATTCCTCTGATATTCTTGCCCTGGCCCAACAGGGATTCTCTACGCATCCTGAGCAAGCGAACAGCCTTCTGCGCTCGGGCCTTTCTTCTGTGCCTCTTGAGCCTTCTACCTACCTGCTGCTGTTTCAGAAGACGCGCGAGAAAGCAGAGGAGAAGCCGGAACTCATGCAGCATTTCGGCCCTCGCGCCCTGCAGTATCTTGAGCATGCAACTCCCGAACGAAAATCATCAGGACTTCTTGAGACGGTTTTGAAACTTTTAGAGGGAGACTAACATGGCCGCTGTACGCCGCCTGCTTTTTTCGTCACTCGCGTTCGCTTCTGGAGCGCTTCTCGGCTATGAACTGGGATACGCGCGTGGCAAGCAGCTGGAAGAAGTTGTCGATTCCACGTATCGCGTCACAGGCCCGGACAAACGGAATTACCTTGTGGATTTCGAGCGGCGCTCGGTGCGTCCTGAATACTCGTCTCTCGAGGAACTCTTCGAGGTGAACCATGGAAAGTGAGCCTCCTCATGAGCCCAGTCTCGCGAGGCGCATTTATGGTTCGTCTCCACGAATCGTCACTTCCGCGCCCTACTCCCTTTCCCGCATTACTGAGGTGGTGGAAGGCATCAATCAGGTGCATGGGCAGTTTGAGGTGCTCACGCACGCTGATTCCAGCCCTGCTTATCGCATGTTTGTGCATGCGCAGGACGCGGGTAGGCGGCTGGTGGGATTGCCGTCTCTTTATACGACCTATCACGAACTCTTTGTTCGCAACATCCGGAATATGGACCAGCTCTGCGGCATTGCGGACGCGGTGTTCCTGGGCGCTGAGACAGAATACGAGCATCTGAAAGCTACGGTCGATGAGTCTATGGACCAACAGGAGCAGCAGTATCAGACGCGAAAGCGCCTCGAGGCAACGCTTCCCGGTGTGCTCGACCAGCATCGGGCGCTGTGCGCGCTTATGCAGGGCATGCGTCCCGGAGACGAGAAAGGCGGAAAATCTTTTTTCACGCTCAAACGCGAGCGGCTCGAACTCGAGCGAACCATTGACGTGCAGGGGAAAGGCGTTTACGCGCTCGTGCTTGAACGAGAGTCGGGGCAAGTCGAAATCGGCCAGTTCTACGAGCATATGGAGCGGTTGTTTAGGACCGCGTACGTTCTTTCTATGCGCATCAAAGCAGGGAGCGCTGATATCACCGAGGCGCTGCGCAATACTCATCGGGCGTACGCGCAATTTGACAACCTTTTCCGAGCCAGCGTTGCTTGCCAACAAGGTCTCTCGTCCCTGGCGCAATTCCATCACCGCCTCAACACGCATTTCGAAGGAGGTCTGCGCGACTTGCAGGGCATTCTGCACGAAGACGAGAATTTGCGACTCTTCTCTACTTCGAATCCTCAGTTGGGTCAGCTCATCACTGAAATCGAGCAGATTGAAGCGAGGCGCACGGTAGAGCAGGAGCGTCAGGTGCGAAGACATGCGCCCTGACCTGGTCGAGGCGCTCCGGAGGCAGGCTCGAGAGTTCAGAGACCTCAATCAAGCGGCGCCCCCTTACTCCCCTCCTTTCCATTCTTCACCTTCCCTTGTTCAGACGCTGCGATTGCAAAGGCCAGAGACGCCATCGCTGCCGGATGATTACGCTATTTTCGTCAACGACGACACCGTTGTCAACCCCTTCGCGATTAGCAACGGGCTTTTGCGCATCATCGCCCGGGAGACGCGCGGCTGCGCGACGAGGGAATCAAAGGCAAGGAGAATCTTCGACTGGATGCAGCAGAACATCGATTACGACGAGGCCTTTCAGCAGGACAAGAGCTTTCGTGAGTACGCGACGAGCCTTGAGACACTGCGGCGCGGGAAGGGGGTTTGCGGCGAACAGGCTTTCCTGTACATCGCGATGGCCCGTAGCGTGGGTTTGGAGTCGGGATACGTGCGCGTGACCCGTGATTATGAGGATGAAAAAGTCCACCATGGATGCGCTTCTGTGAATATCGAGCGCGGAAGCATCCTCGTTGACCCGGCGTACCATCAATTTGATATCAATCATTACGAGTATACCTTTCTGAACGACAGCCAAACGATCAAGAGATTCCAGAAATGGAGGCGTTAGAAGAACCGGTTCAGCCTGCGCTCGACGGTAGCCTGTATTCTTAGCTTGCGCTTTTCCGTCAGTATCTTGCAGCTGCCGAAGTGGCAATAGCTCGAGCGGAATCCGCAGAACCCAAGCGTGTCGCGGCCGACAGTCCAGGCGCCCGCGCCCATAAGCCAGGTGTGGAAAACGATGGCCGGAGAGCTTGAGGTTGTGAAGAGCAGGGCTTTCTTGCCCTTGAAGAGCTTGATAGGGATGCCTAATTTAGTGAACCTGAACGCTAACTTGGGCCAGATGACTTTCTCCAACAATCCTTTTAGGATGGCGGGAGGCGCGTTCCACCAGATGGGGTAGATGAAGACGAATTCGGAAGATTGCACGAACTTCTTTTGGAGCTCTTTGTTTGCAGGGCTGACCTCGTAGCCGCCTGCGGTGTAATGCTCCTGCTCATGCAGAATCGGGTCGTATTTCATCGCGTAGAGGTCGATGAGCTCGTAGCCTCGCTTTTTTTCTTTCATCCAGCGCTTGACGCTCTCAAGAATCCAGGAACAGTGCCCTGGCGTTTTCGGATGGGCGTAGATGACGAGGGTTTTCATAAGGAAAAGAAAAAAAAGAAGCTTACTGCTTCTTTACGGATTTCTCCAGGTTCCACTTGCCGGACCCTTGAGTGAACAGCACGAGGAACGCGGCGAAGTACATCAACGCCAGTTCTCCGCCATTCGCCCAAGGCCAGAACACCATCACGGTTTTCTGCGCGTTTAACAGGCCGACATGCATATAGAGGAAGGCAACCAGTATCTCGACGCCGCCGATGAGGGCCATCAGCCG